>DATMNR010000257.1:0-4251 GCA_035568795.1 Ktedonobacteraceae bacterium | reverse complement strand
GACAAAACATTTGGAGCCAGAAATTCCACAACAGGAATTAGGAAAGTCACATACTGTATTATATCATTCTACGCTGAAAGACTGAGCAACGGGTCAATTATCCTATATCACAATAGGTTCCAAAAATATCACATTTTAGTGCATACTCTATTTTCTGTTTGAATTGTACGGCCAGTTAGACAACAAGCCGTATAGGGTGAGCTACATAGCCCGCTATTCCCTTTGTAAAGGCTTCGGGTCTTCTTTTGCGTAAAATGTTATGAGCACTGTTCATACGCGGTTGATGGAAGCTCAGGGGCTTTTTGCGTAGAAAAGTGACGAATGAAAGGGTTTTCGGTTATACTATTAGAGATCTATTCCGCTTCCCCGGTTCGGAGCGGTCTCCTTACAACAGCAAAGCGAAACCTCCACAGGAGGAGAGATGAGCACAAAAAAAGTAGATACTGACCGTCGGAGTCTACCTCTCGTGCCTGTAGGTCTGCAACAGCATGCCCAAAGGCACAAACGCTCCGCTACCTTGATGCCCCGGTGGCGTCGTCCTGTAATCGGTTATGTGTTGAGTATCCCTGTGGTTGGGGTAACGTTGCTCGGGGTACTGTGGGTACAACATCTGTTTCCACATTTCTTTTTCTTCGACGGCCCTCTACTACTCGCAGTCATGGTAATTGCGATGATTTGGGGTATTGGCCCAGCGCTCTTCGCTGCGCTCGTCAGTACCGCCGCTCTCGTCTATCTGTATATTCCTATTTCCGTGAGCCTGGATGTTAACACCTGGAACGCTCTACTACCGCTTGCACCTTTCTTCCTTTCCAGTGTGCTGCTTGCTGTCGTTACTGGCCAGCGTGAGTCTTCCCGGCGCCGGGCCCACTCTGCAGAGCAGGAGGAGCAAGAGCGGGCAAATGAATTGGAGGCAACCTTTGAGGCGATGACAGATGGAGTGATCGTCTACGATCACAGGGGACACATGTTGCGAACAAATGCCGTCGCCCGCAGCCTTTTTGCATTGGATACCAGGCCCAAGCCCAAATTTTCGCTCCGTTTGCGGCGTGAACGGAAACCCATGTTGGAGATGCTCGATGAGCACGCTCAGCCCCTCTCCGAGGAGCAATCGCCGCTCTCGCGCATTCTGAACGGTGAAGTATTGACGAACGCGAATGCGATGGATGTGATATTGCAGATTCAGGATGGGAACGAGGTACAGTTGAACGTCACCGGTGCTCCGGTGTATACCTTCGGAGGCCGTCCAATCGGTGCTATCTGTGTGTATCGAGATGTGACGGAGCGGCGGCGATTGGAACGACGCACCCAGGAAGCATTGAATGCCTTGTTAGCGATGGCAGAGGCCCTCGTGCAGGTGCCTGATGCCTCCAACACCGTGCGTGAGCACCCGGTGGTTGAGGAGCAAACGCCAGCTACTGTGACAGAAGTAGCACGTCGATTGGCAGAACTGACGTGCAGCATCCTGGGCTGCCGTCGTGTTGGCATCGTCGCCGTAGAGCCCGAGACGGATGTGTTGCGCCCTGTGGTAGTCATCGGACTCTCAGCTGAACAGGAACAGCAGTGGCAAGCCCATCAGCAAGCATACGGATACTTGAGTGATAGTCCCTACTCTGAACTCGTTTCTCGGCTGCGAGCACACGAGATGTTACTGCTCAACATGATGCAGCCTCCTTTCCTTGGTCAACCGAATCCATTTGGTGTGCGCACAGTGCTGATTGCACCGATGTTCGTAGGCGATCAATTGGTCGGCATTCTCTTGCTAGATCATGGCGGTGTCGAGCATGATTATACGGAAGAGGAGACGGCGCTCGCCGGAGCAATAGCAAAACTTGCGGCCCTGGTGATTGAGCGTGAGCACCTGCTTTACGAACGAGCAGAAGCGCAGGCAAATGAACTCGCATTGCGTGAAGCCAATCGGCGTATGGATGAGTTTCTCGGTATGGCAGGTCACGAGTTGAGGACACCGCTTACGGCCATCAGTGGCAACATTCAGTTGGCGCAGCGCCAGTTGCAAAAAAGTATTGATGCAGAAGGGACATATGCCGTCGACCTGGCTAGCAAACTTGAACTAATACAAACCCTTCTCAACCGTGCGGAGCGTCAGGTACGGCTACAGAACCGCTTGGTGGGCGATCTGCTGGATATCTCGCGTATCCAGGCGAACAAGATAGCACTGATGTTGGAACCCTGCAATCTAGTCGCCATTGTCCGCGAGGCCGTCCAGGATCAATGCCTTTTGGCACCAGCACGTAGCATTCGTCTCCATGTGCCTGCGGAGACGACTGTTCCTGTGATGGCCGACGCTGATCGTATCGGTCAGGTTGTCACCAACTACTTGACCAACGCTCTCAAGTACTCAGCTACTGACCGGCCCGTTGAAGTCTTGCTTGCGATCGAAGGGCAAATGGCGCGCGTTTCGGTGCAAGATGAGGGACCAGGACTGTCCCTGACGGAACAGCAAGCTATTTGGGAACGCTTTTACCAGGTAGAGAGGATTACGGCACAGAGTGGTTCCAGAACTGGCTTAGGGCTTGGATTGCACATCTGCCAAACGATCATCGAGCAACACCGTGGGCAGGTTGGTGTCCAGAGCTCACCGGGAGAAGGATCCACCTTCTGGTTTACCTTGCAGCTGGCGCGAGAGTAATCCTGGCACCTGCAATCAGAGGCACAAAGAGTATTGGAACAGGAAAGTGGGTGAATCCATCCCTGCCCCAAACCAAGACTATGAATCATCCCGCATTTAAAAACGGCTGGTGAACTTTCTTCTGACTTGCCTCTCCACGCAGAAAAATTGCCCTGCGAATACTCTTATTGACCTTAGCAGATCATACTGTGGTCAGTAGCCCTTAAAACCAGCGGTACCGACGACGAGACCGACCGATGTAGCCACCACGTCGATTGTAACGAGTATAATAGGCGTACGCGTGACGATACGCAAAAGCGTTCCATATAAGCACTAAGACCGCCGCAGCCAGGATTGAAGTGATTACTGGTACACCATTCAGATATGGCTCACCAATAATGTGCCAGTGCAAGACGCCGACGACCAGAAAGATGGCGATGAACCCTACGATAACCGCTCCTACAATCCCAAAGGGTGTACGCCGTCTTGCTAACAGTCCACCAACAAAGCCGACCAGTGCTGCTATGATCAACCAGATGATTAAAACTCCCAAAGTAATGACCATGACAATAAACTCCTGCTCAGCAGTAACAACTTCACCAACGATCAGGTAGAACATGACGTTCCTCATAGTATGAACATGCAGCAACATAACTCCCCGTTTCAAACACACCTACCGACCAGGATAAACATCTGGACCATTTGACATGCAGTGATTACTAGCAAATTTGCCTACTAATCGAACTGTCCTGCAATTAATATGCGTGCTTCTGGCATATACGGTTCGTCCTTGAAACGCTTTGCCTGTCATGTTCGTGTTAGAGAAAGAGCAAATTCGGTATCCACCTAAAAAGTTGGAGCAAGGCAATGTTACAAGATACAGAACTGTTAGGGGGGGAATCGCAGGAGCCTACCAAAACGATCCTCCTCGTCGAAGATGATCCGAACATTAGCGCATTCCTCATTGAGGCTATTGCGCAGGAGACACCCTACCGAGCGATCGTGGCAAGCGACAGCCGTGCTGCATTGAAACTGGTACGGCACTTCACGCCTTGCCTCTTTATTCTGGACTACGGGTTGCCAGGTATGAACGGCATCGAACTCTATGACCGCCTTCATATTAATAAAGAGTTAGCACCTATCCCCGCTATCTTGATCACAGCGAATCGCCATGTACCACAGCAACAGATTCAACAACGCCAGCTGATCACCTTCATGAAACCATTCGAATTGGATTCATTCCTGGATACGATCGAAACCCTCCTTGCTTCATAGTGAGCGAGAGGTGGAAGCAAACTCGTCATTTCGCATGGCAAGGTCAGCCACCGTTGCGAGTAAAAAGGATGAAGAGGAGTACGAAGAGGACCCTGCGTGCACTCCTGTTGATTTCGCATGTCTTTGCATGCACACATGTTTCCATGACATTTCTCGAAAAGCTACAAAGCCTGGTTCACGCGCTTGGCCAGGCCTCTTCTACACAGGTATTTCCTCGTCGATGATCTCTTCAACCGTCTCTTCCATCATCGTGCTACCGGATTTGGGTCTGAGAAAACGCAAGCGTCGTATCTGTCTGAAACGACCTGTTCCCAGTGCACCTTGCTTATAGAGACGCACACTGATTTTAA
>DATMNR010000256.1:0-3185 GCA_035568795.1 Ktedonobacteraceae bacterium | reverse complement strand
ATGTGCTCGATTCTCTTTCATTAGATGAGCGGTTCTGGACATGTCCTGCCTGTGGACGCTTCCATGACCGCGATCACAACGCTGCGCAGAATGTCTTGGCCGCGGGACTCGCGGTGTCAGCCTGTGGAGAGGCGGTAAGACCAAACACGAATGGAACCGTGGAGGGCTCGCCTCGTCGAAACAGGAAGAGCGGCTCGTGAGGGCCGCAATCCCATCCCCATTCGGGGAACGGGAGGATGTCAACTAGTGCTCTCGAGGGCCCTCGACAAGAAGGTTGATGGCATGGGGCAACACAGGTAGAACATACTCAAGGCACTCTTTCACGGCTTTGGGACTACCAGGAAGGTTGATAATGAGAGTACGATCGCGCATGCCTGCGATACCTCTTGAGAGCATGCCGAACGGCGTATGCTGGAGACTCATGGCACGCATAGCTTCAGCAATCCCAGGAGCTTCTCGGTCGATGACAGCCTTTGTTGCTTCTGGTGTGATGTCACGTGGAGCCAGTCCTGTACCTCCTGTTGTAATAATGAGGTTAAGATGCTTTTCATCACTCCATTCGCACAATGTTCCCTCTATCAGTTCGCGTTCATCAGGGATAATTGCGCCTGCGCTAATGACGGCTTCGGGTAGTTGCGTGACCATTTCTCTGATCTTTTCGCCGCTGGTATCCTGCCTCGCACCTTTTGCCCCACTATCGCTGATAGTAAGTACCCCAATCGTAATCACGATATCATCCCCCTATCCCTAATTTTACCAATCATCGTGCAGCCAATTCTCGCATAATAGCTCCAATCTGGCGGCGAGATCCGAAAAGCCAGACAGTATATTCATTGGACAGATCTTCTACCTCTATCTGGCATTGCATCTCTTGAGCAAGTTTACGAGCTATATGCAGCAATTGTCCGCGTTCGGCACTGTCACGACTATAGGTATTCAAGGCAATTCTGCCAAGGCGCTCTTCCTGACTTAAGACAGCATTAATAAGCTCATGCAATTGATCGGTACCAAAGACAACTTGCAACGGCGGTATTTCCTGGTCCTGGTCTGCAAGGGAGATAGAGCCTTTCATGCTATCATTCACTCCGCCATTCTCCTGATCAGAGTGTTGTTCGATATTCCCCACAATCGATGTATACACATCGCTCAATTTATCAAGAATCATTAGCCGTGCTTTTTCGGGCACATCATTACGCGGGTAAACATACGCAAGTAGATTGTGGGCTGAATCAGAGTAGATAAATGGGCGTGAGATAGCGGATCGCCGCCCGCATGCGGGGCACGTTGAAACATTCAATAGGCCAGCTAACACAGTATATTGCAACTGCGGTTCTGTAGAAACGTTGACGTATTCATAAACTGGACTGCTAAACACTTCACCGCAAGGGCAGGTGAGTGTGTATTTGGTTGAGCGAGACATACTAATTTTCTCTAGGTTAAACGATGATATAAAAAATGTGTTTCTGAGGAAAGTATATCATATGAAATTATGGTAGACCCTTTTGTCAAGACGAATGAGTTCACTACGACTATCTCCTCTTTTGAAGCCGGAAGCACTTGGACATAACATAAAGATTGCTGTATAGGAACATGCATAATGCTGTATCACTTGGAGTGAGGATATAAGCGATGAACGAAGTAGAAATTGAGAGTAAGAGACTCATTTTTAATGATTTTTTCAAAATCGAGGAGGCTATTCTTCGTTATTTGCGATTTGATGGAAAATGAGCGAACCGGTTCGTCGTCTCGTCTTCGAACGAGGAGATACAGTAGCAGCAATCATCTTTAATAGAGACACTCAAAAGGTCCTTTTGATTGACCAATTCAGGTATCCTACCTATGGCAAAGGACCTGGGTGGATGCAAGAGGTAGTGGCTGGGATTTTAGAACCAAATGAGACTCTAGAAGATGCTTGAGGAGAGAATTGTTAGAGGAAATTGGCCATAGAGCAGGCGACCTGACCCACATTTCAACTTTTTATGTTTCTCCAGGGGTAGTTCTGAGCGAATCATGCTCTACTACACGGAGGTAGGTAATACTGATAAAATTGCTGCTGGAGGAGGCCAGGCCTCCGAGGGCGAAGATATACATATTACTGAGGTTGTACTGCCCGAACTATGGAGATCATTGGATGCCGGTGAAATAATGGATGCTAATACTATTATTGGTGTAATGTGGCTTCGCAGGAAATTGGAGATGAGAAAATGAACTTGGTTCAATGCAAAGTATGCTATACTCAGCAGGGAAATATTCATTACTCTGACGATAGGGATGACTGCCTTGCTTCCATTTGAAGAATTCTATTTCGGGAGGATTTTCGATGGCCCGTGATGCAACAAATATGCCCTTTGAAAGAAACACTTCTTATCAGAATAACGACCCAACTGAACAAGTGCAAGGCTCCAATCATACATTTGATACATCACTCAAAATAGAGAATATGCTACTGGAGGAGTTTAACTACGTAAGCGTGACCGCTTATCAAGCGATGGAAGATCGAGCGCGTATCTCTAGTTTTTACTACCTCCTGCTGGGTGTTTTGGCATCTGGGTTGGCAGCGGTCTATCAATTCAGTGGAGGTACACGCAACATTCCTCTGTCCTTAGTCACTATTCTGCTTTTCATTGGCGCTCTTATCAGTATCAGCTTTTTTGTTACTCTTATTCGCCTGCGCCAAGCATATAAAGAGAGTCTCCTTACTATGAATGTGATAAAGGAGTTCTATATTGATCAATTTAAACCGCAGATGCCGGCGATTGAGCAAGCCTTTCGCTGGCGGCTTGCAACGATGCCTAAGGGCGAACGTATTGGCAGTGTAACTTTCATGATCGCCGCCCTGAATGCTTTCATTGGCAGTCTTTGTCTGGCTGGAGCAGTATTCTTCATCGCTGAACAACCGTTTTCTGTCACCTGGGCATCAATCCTGGCTGGAGCAGTATTCTTCATCGCTGTGCTTGCGCATATCTACTTCTACCGCAAATCGCTCAGTAAAGAAAGTGATATAAAGACCATCAGTAAACAGGTAAATGTTTTAGAGACCGCGTTAAACGAGAGTGCTGAATAATTTACCTTCTCCTACTCTTGCTCACAGACTTCGTTGAAAATGTAACCTTTAATCCCTGCCTCTCCATAAAATTCTGGAATAAACCGTAAAACTCGGCTCGATCTTGCATGGTTATTACAGC
>DATMNR010000255.1:0-8260 GCA_035568795.1 Ktedonobacteraceae bacterium | reverse complement strand
CCTTTTATTCTAGAATTAACTGTATTTTGCTGTAGATTCGTTCCAAAGAAGGAAGGTAAGGGAAAAAATCTGTAGCCTTCGAAGCATTCATTCGGTAATGTGATAGGAAGCTCGCAAAGTTTATATATGACCTTTACAAGTGGTACAATACAATTGATCACAAGGTATTGGTCAATCCTGGTGCTTGTTGATAAGTGAGAAAAGGAACAAAGCTATGAATGATCGCATTCGTGAGATTTTAAGCTGGTATACTAGCGAGAACCCTGGCGTCCGTACCAATCTGGCACGTATGCTTAACCATGGCCGCCTGGGTGGTACCGGGAAAATGGTGATTTTACCGGTTGACCAGGGGTTCGAGCATGGTCCAGCACGAAGTTTCGCACCGAATCCTGCGGGTTATGATCCGCGCTATCACTTCCAATTGGCTATCGAAGCTGGTTGCAACGCATATGCTGCACCTCTGGGCTTCTTGGAAGCTGGTGTCTCCGACTACTGTGGAGATGTCCCTCTTATTTTGAAATGTAATAACCATGACGTTTTAAATGACGAGCGAGACCCTATTTCAGCGGTCACTTCTGGTGTGAGTGATGCTTTGCGTCTGGGCTGTGTAGCTGTAGGCTTCACGATTTACCCGGGATCAGCCGAGCGCACCGAAATGTACCAGCAGTTACGTGAACTCACTGAAGAAGCGAAAGCGGCTGGCCTGGCCGTTGTTGTCTGGTCATATCCTCGCGGCGGCAACCTGAGTAAAGAAGGTGAAACTGCCGTTGATGTTGTGGCTTACGCGGCCCAGATTGCAGCACAACTGGGGGCGGATATTATCAAGACCAAATTGCCAAGCGCGAAGGTAGAACTGGCCGAAGCGCAGAAGGTTTACCAGAAGTACGAGATTCCGATCTCTACGCTGGCTGAGCGTGTGCATCATGTCGTCCAAAGCTCCTTTGACGGACGTCGTATCGTAATTTTCTCCGGTGGTGCTGCCACTGAGGATGAAAAGTTCTTTGAAGAGGTGCGTGCGATTCGTGACGGAGGTGGCTTTGGTTCTATCGTAGGCCGCAACTCGTTCCAGCGCAAAAAACCAGATGCTCTGAAATTCCTTGGTACAATTATGGGTATCTACGAAGGCTCAATCCAGTAAAGTGAAGCAAACGATGCATCCACACGAGTTTTTTTGTAGGGATGCATCGTTTTGCTTCACTTCACACCTTTCACCTGTTTAATTACTAAGGTGCCAAGGGCAAAGTAAGCTATAGTCACAACAAAAAGCGTGCTGTATCCTAAATGGTCAGGCAGGCCACGCAAGAGTTGCAAGATCACGCCACCAATAGTAATGCCAATTACCTGAGGCAGTATGCCCATCGCCGACCATATGCCAAGAAATTTGCCAGCTTCATCGGTTGGCGGTATTACATCGGCTGTTAGCGCCCAGTCAACACTGGTATATGCTCCATAACCAATTCCGAAGAAGGCTCCAGCTATTAGAGCACTATATTGACTTTGAAAGAGAATAAAAAGGACGCACACAATCGTCATCATAGTACCTGAGATGTAGACTAATATCTTACGCCCTTTGTGGTCGGAGATCCAACCAGCAATAAGCGAAGTCGGCAGCGCGGTCAGCATGAGAGCTGGCAAGAATAGCGCACCGGAGAAAAACTCGCCAGAAAAAGCGCTTCCAAATATGATAGTTTTGACTCCAGGGCCACCCAGAACGTCATCAAAGTAATATTGTAGAAAATAGAAAATTCCCCAGATGCCCATCATAACAAGCAATCGCGCAAGCAGTACCCACGAGAGGTCAGGATATTGTGAAGGCTTAAAGAGGAACTTCTTGAATACCGTGCTAAGTTGAAAAGTAGCATGTTCCGCGAGCGGAGTCTCTTTGACGGTGATTACCGTGTAGACAACAAGAATGGTTTGCAGAATGGCAATCAGCAAGAAAATCTTAACGATTTCGTTATTATACAAGGGCAATGCATCGTTCTTGTTCACGATGATTCCAGCTACGAGTGATCCAAAGATCAATCCGAGTAGGGTGAAGAGGCCGAAGAAACCGCTTGTAACACCTCTCTGGTTCTGTGGAACCTTGTCCACAATAATTGCGCTCCAAGGGGAATTGGCAACGTTGTTGGTGAACTGAAGGAGGAGGAAAAGCACAATAAAAGTCAACAGCAGTGCAGTGGAAGAGAACCAGGTAGGCGAGAATGCGAACAAGATAAGTACTGTAACATTGAGCGTGGTGCCAATGATCAAAAATGGACGGCGGCGTCCTATTCTGAAAGTAACATAGTCTGAGATAGCTCCAACAAGAGGATTAACGACTACAGCTATCAGCGTTCCCCAGATGACGACTAAAGTGAGATTGATGTCTTTGTTAGCGTTGCCGAGATACTTAACCACCATACTGGGGATGACGATCGCTAAAAGAGCTTGCCAATGAAAATTGTTTGCAATCCAGAAAACGTTAATGTTAATCTGATCGAAGAGGGAAACGCGCCGTAGCGTCGCGGTTGTGGAAGGACTTGCGGCAGAGATTATACCAGGGCTGTCGGTTACTTCCATGTTGCTGGCCTCTTGCAAGTGCTAGAAAAAATTATCACAAGCCTGAGAAGTAGACTTGTGATAATTATACTGATGTAACACAGCTATTACAAGATGTCAGTTGACCTATTTACTCCTCACCGAGGTTCTCGAGCCATCTTTCAGCATCTATTGCAGCACGGCAGCCGTCTCCGGCGGCAGTGACAGCCTGGCGATAGCGATGATCTGTAACATCACCTGCGGCAAAGATGCCCGGAACATTCGTCATGGTATGTTCAACTGGGACGATATATCCGATGTTATCCATATCAAGGATACCCTTGAACAATTCGGTATTAGGTTGATGCCCAATAGCGAGGAAGAACCCCTGCACAGGTAGCGTGCTCACCTCGTCGGTCTTCACATTGTGGAGCTGTAAACCCGTCACTTCATTTTCACCCAGCACTTCAGTTATATCTGAATCCCATATGAAGCTAATCTTAGGGTTTTTAAATGCGCGATCTTGCATGATTTTGCTGGCTCGAAGTGTATCACGGCGATGAATGACGGTGACATGGTTGGCATAACGCGTCAGAAAGGTTGCCTCCTCCATTGCAGTATCACCTCCACCAATTACTGCTACATCCTTGTTCTTAAAGAAAAAGCCGTCACAGGTTGCGCAGGCGCTGACGCCGCGTCCCTGCAAGCGCTGTTCACTTGGCAACCCTAACCACTTCGCGCTGGCTCCAGTAGAGATAATAACGGCACGAGCCTGATATTCATCCGAATCGGTTGTCACAATAAACGGGCGATTACGGAAGTCGACAGAGATTACATCTTCGGGAATCAACTCGGTGCCAAAGCGCCGGGCCTGTGCTTCAAATTTCTCCATCATCGCGGGGCCAACGATTCCCTCTTCAAAGCCTGGATAGTTCTCAACATCGCTAGTGAGCATTAACTGGCCGCCAACCTGGTAACCTTGCAGCATTAAAACAGAAAGATTGGCTCGCGCAGCATAAATTGCTGCCGTATAGCCTGCTGGCCCAGAGCCAATGATGATTACGTCATATAATTTTGCCATGATAGGAATATTCCTCACTTCTCCATCAACATCTTTATTCTATCAATGATAACACAATAAAGGTGGGTTTTATGCCATTCAGAGAGGTATCTTATTGCAATAAGAAAGGTGGTATACCCTGAGTATGTAAAACGTGCAATGGTCCTGTTTTGAAGAAATATCCCAGGATGTTGAGAATTGTGATAGCGATGAAACCAGCAATTCCCGCTGTGATAAGCAAACGGTCAATTTTGCGTGCATGCAGTTCAATCAGCCAGGTGCGTTTTCCAACACCAAAGCATCGTAACTCCATTGCGCTAATGATGTCCTCTGCTCCCACTATTGAACCAATCACAACAGGTACAAGCATTGGCGCCATGCGAGCGATTTTTGTGAAAATACCTCCACGTAGCTTATCGATCTCAAATCCGCGAGCTCGTTGAGCATCAAGTGTTGTTCTGAAGTCTCGTACCGTGGTTGGGAGAAATCGAAGTGAGAGATCGATGGCATAAGAGATCCTATCAGATATACCCATCCCCTTAAAAGCGATGCCGAACTGGCTGGGGTCCGTAGTAAATGGAATTGGAACAGCCAGTAATGCAATGCTGGTATTACGCATTGTCTGGGTGATCAAAAAAGTGATGCTCTGAACACTGAAAGGGAGAGGCGAAGGACCAATAAAAGGAAAGTAAGGTTTGAGACCGATAAAGGGGATATAGAAGAGGATACGCTGATTACTGAGGTCAACGCCCTGTACTATAGCTCCGCCAGAGATGAAATAGTTTACAAAAACCAGAATGAAAGTGATGAAAATAATAAAATACCAGACTCGTTTCGTCTCCGCCCATTTCAGTCTGGCCTGACTATAATAGTAAGAGGCGCCGATTAATCCAGCCAAAATAAACCAGAAATTAGAAGTTTGAGCAGCCGAAAGACTGTATGCAAAGAGCAAGACGAACTTGACTCGTGGATCGAGTCTGTGGACCGGAGAATCTCGTTTGATGTAGACAAAATTTATCAACATAGCTCATTCTCGAAAAAGAAGGGTATCAACCTGGGAAAAGTGACCAGGCATTGAAAGCACCTTTACCTGGTCACTTTGGACTACGATATTCGTACCACTCGCTGTCCTTCAGGTCTATGCACGACCCGCGCGTGTCATCGCGGCGTTGTAGGCTACGAGTAAAATGGGCAAAAGAATTAAACCTAGCACAATGTCAGGTATTGTGGCGGGAATGAATTCGGTAGTTATGGCAGTTGCTGGAGTCAATTGTGAGACCCAGATATCACTGAATGCAGCGAAACCAAGCCCTACAATGATACCAATGACACTAAAAACTTCAGCAATAGCTATATTGCGAAACGTATTATAATGTCCCCAGGTGAAGTACAACGCTAACCCAGCTACGAAGCCGATCAGACCGTTACCAAGATCCCAGTTCCAGTAAACAGTCCCGGTGAAAAGATCGTTCAGAAGATTTCCAACTCCGCCAGTAAAAAGACCGACCCAGGGACCAAAGACAACCCCGAAGAATAAAGGAATAACGATACCTGGACGGAGTGAGACATTTGTTGAGCCTGGAAGCTGCAACGTATTGGTAATGTAGCTAATGCCTGCATACAGAGCAGCGCCAAGAGCCATAAATACAACATGCCGTACTGTAATACCCCAAACTCTTGAGGTTGTACTTTGTTCTGCTAATGCCATCAGTGAAACTCCTTTCTAATGGGAAAAACCAGGGTGAATATGATAACAAGACAATCTTGAATAAATGCCTCCTTTCTCAAAAAATACGTACTATGCTACAGCGTTACGCTCACCTAATAAGTATTGTAGCAGTGAAGTATGACGCAAGTTGCACTCCACTAGTAGTGCTGGATCGACTAATACTTCTAAAGGAGGCCCATCTCCTACAAGATTGCCATCTTTTAAAAGTAGTACTCGTTGTGTGAAACGCAATGCAAGGTCGATATCATGCGTGATGATGAGTAGTATGTCGAGATCAGGCATATTGCGCAGATATTCCATAAAGGCAATGTATGAGCGATAATCTTGTCCCGCTGTTGGTTCATCGAGCAATAAAATTTTACCCTCCATTGCAAGTACTGAGGCAATAGCCACGCGCTTTTGTTGTCCGAAACTCAGCGAAAAGGGTGAACGCGAGTCGAATTCAGTGATATCTAAGGCTTTTTCTGCCTCCTCAATGGCTGCATTGATGTGATCAGGCGAGAAACGCAAGTTCTCCGGCCCAAAGCTGACCTCTTTTCGCACTGAAGGTGCAAAAAGCATCGCGCCAGGGCTTTGAAACACGTAACCTATACGTGAGGCAAGCTGTGCGACGCTTAAATTTCGAGTGTCTTCACCAAAAATGCGGACTGAGCCTTTGGTTGGCCTGAGCAAGCCTAAGGCCTGCTTGACCAACGTGGTTTTGCCAGATCCATTGGGCCCCAGTAAGGCAATAGTTTCTCCTCGCTTCGCATGAAAAGAAATACCATGCAATATCTCTTCTGAATGCGTATCGTAGCGGAAAATTACATCCTCGAATTCGATAACATGATCATTTGCTTCTACATTTTTTTCTTGACTGGTTTTAATAGGTCGAATGAGTATGTTCCTTGCCTGAGTAGGGTCAGACAGTGTGCGCAAAGTTGACTCAATTGGAAGCTTGACCTGGGTTGGGTCTGCGATCTCTAAGAATTTCTGAGTATCACCAAAGAAAATCTGGTGGCCATCGCGCATGAGTAGCACTTTATCTGGCTTAAGCCGTAATGCTTCCTCGACCCTATGCTCAATGATAATAACAGTGCTACCTTTTTGCAATAACTGTTGAATGAGTTCCTCTAATTCATCTACAGCGCGGGAGTCAAGATTTGCAAATGGCTCATCAAACAGAAAAATCGAGGGTCTCATTACTACTAAACCTGCTGCTGCAACTTGTTGGCGTTGACCACCCGAAAGTGCGAAGGTAGCATGCCCCTGATACTGTTCTAAGTGAAGCTGATTGAGGACGCCTGAGATTCGTTCGCGCATCTCTGCACGAGGTGTACCCAGATTTTCCATACCAAAGGCAACCTCCTGCTCGACGGTGCTGCCAAGGATTTGTTTGTCAGGGTCTTGTAGCATCGTACCTACCTGTAGTGCAAGGTCGCGCAACGACTGGCCTTTGATAGACCGTCCGTGAAGTTGTATCTCTCCGCTGAGAGTCCCTTTATAGCTATGTGGGATGAGCCCATTGAGGCATTTGATCAGGGTGCTTTTACCACAACCACTCGGACCTGCGATAAGCATGAGCTTACCTGAAGGTAGGGAGAAAGAGATATCTTCAATAGTTTGTGGTAACTCGATAGTCTCTTTTTTTTGGGCGCTTTTCTGCCGTTTTGGCTGTAGTTCTTCGTCAGGTGAACGATAGCGGAAGCTGAGTTTTTCCACAAACACCGCAGGAGGAGCAGTTATTGGATTCGGTGTATTGTTGGAATCTATAACCATAGATACATATATACCTTTTGTACGTAGAAATCAGGCTTCTCAATAATGATGATGAGTTCTTTGTTATGTCTAATTCTAATGGTATAAGTGGTTATTTGTCAATCTTGGTTGCTTGGTGACGCTCCCATCCCTTTGAAAGGATGGGCTTCCAGGCGCTCCCGCTCGCGTCGGTGACCGTTCCCCAAGGGGACCTGCAGGGCTGGTGGCTGAGACGCTGCGCACACCTGGACAACTGCGGTGCGACCGGGTGACCCCTCCCGCAGGCCCGCGTCCGGGCGGACTACGACGTTCCACTGAGCGGCAGTTCTTTAACCTGCCTCCTGTCCCGCAAGGGACCGGGCCGTCGATACGTGAGCGAACTCGGATAGCTGATCCGCGAACCAAAGGCCAGGGGATGCATATTCATGCTCCCCACGATATCGCGGTGGCCACGAAAGCCACAGCGCCGACAGATCCAATTGCGTCCTCTCGGCTTCTGCTTCCAGTCGCATCGTGGACAGTGGCTGCTGGTTCCTCGCTCACTGCCACTGAAGCACACGATGCCGACTTGTGCACACTTCTCTTGCAGATACTGCTTGTCCTGGCCATATTCCCACTGCGCCATGCGCTGGTTGTGATGGCGCCCCTTGTTCTGGTTGCGCACACCATGGGGATCACCCACGTAAAGCGTCTGCACCCCTGCCGCATGGCAGAAGTCGACCACCTGGCGCGTCCCCTTGTGCCGCAGGTCGCGCACCCGGCGCTCCTGCTTGCCCCGCTCGCGCGCCCGGGTGAACTGCAAGCGGCGCCAACGCTTGGAGCCTTTCTGGCAGCGGGACTGCAAGCGCGAGAGGCGCCCGAGCAGCTTGTTGTGCTGCCGCTTGAGGCTGCGTATGCCGCGTCCCGTCACAATCAGCCCCTGGCCCGTGTTGGTCGTCACCGCTGCCTGGTGGATTTCCCCAAGATCGACCGTACCCTGCACTGGGGAGTCGGAAGGGATCGCAGCTTCAGCTTCCGACACGGTGGGTACCACGATGTGTAACTCATAGCCCCCGCGCCAAACCAACGAGACCGCCCCGATCTGCTCGGGCAAGTCGGGCAGATGAAACGAGAAGGACTTGCGTCCCCGGCCCATGGGTAGGATTAGCCGCTTCCCCTGGCGCGAGATCGCCTGGGCTGGCCACTTGACCGTCATGTACCGCTTGGGGTGGTGG
>DATMNR010000254.1:0-5378 GCA_035568795.1 Ktedonobacteraceae bacterium | reverse complement strand
CTTTTTGTTAGGTACACCACTCATTGGTTTAGCTGCCTTGCTCGAGGTGCCACAACTTGTAGGGCAAACAGCTCAAACGTGGCTTTATGTAGTTATTGGTATGGTAGTGTCTGGGATCGTAGCTTATCTCTGCACTAAATTTCTCATGAAGTATTTTGAGACAGGTCGGCTGTATCCTTTTGCCTATTATTGTTGGGCCGCTGGACTGGTTTCACTTTTTTTACTTTTTACCATTGCTCATGGCTGAGTCAAAATGTGTTAGTATCCAAAATGGCTATTTGGTGCGAATCTATGTGTCTAGATATGCTTTACACGTTTGATACAATAGATACGTTCTGGAGAAGCCAGAGTAATTAGTATAGAGCGGTTGCAATCGAAAGATCGCTCTTCTAGAAGAGGTAGGTTGCTCATAAAATGAAGAATCCCGCGATTTTCTACGCAGCTATTGTAATTGGTATTGTAGCTCTTGCAATTGGTATTTATTATCAGGTAGGTGGCGCCCATCCCGCACGCGCAATTGCAGGCCTCGCAGTTGGAGCTGTTTTGCTTATTGTTGGCATCGTTGGCATGTTCATGGCTCGTTCCAAAGCTGTTGCCAAGTAGACAGTTCTGGAGCAAGATAACCACCAGGTGAATAGAGTTACTCTCTGGTGGTTTTATGTTGTATTGAACAAAAACTAGTGCCAGCTACGAATTTGATGGCCTAATCCACTTGAGAAGATTTGAGAACCTGATATAATAAGCATGCCCAGTAGGGGTTAATCTAGAAGAAAGGTATAGAATATATCATGAAGAACCCGGCAATCTTCTACGGAGGAATTGTGCTCGCTATCGTTGGTATCGCACTCGGAATATTCTTTCTCATTCCAGGCATCAACCACGTTATTGCAGATAGCTCAATGCACATTAAGCATGCTATTCTGTTCTTTGGCCTTGCTGTCATTGGCATCATAGGGGCGCTTGTTGCACGGCCCAAGGCCGCATTAAGGTAAAAGTTATAAAAGCGAGAAGAAAACCGTGACAAGGTTTATCAAACTTTGTCACGGTTTTCTTCTCGCTTGTGACAAAAAATCAGCCTAGTATTTCCCCAACGATGGCTGAATATCCACGTAGAAATTCATCTGCACTCATCACTTTCTTGCCCTCTAATTGAAGCTTCTCTATAAGTAAGAGGCCATTACCTGTGGCTACTGCGAGTGTTTGGAAGCCTTTTTCTTTGCGCACGCTGGCTGTTCCAGCCCTGGCTTCTGAACCTGTATCGGCTAGTACTGTATGTGAGGAAATAATTTTCAATAGCCTGTTGCCCCAATAGGTGTAGGCACCAGGCCATGGAGTGAACGCGCGTACCTTTCGTGCCAGAATATCCGCCGATTGGCTCCAATCTATCTTTCCATCTTCCTTGTGCAACTTGTGCGTATGAGAAACACATCGCTCGTCCTGTGGCTGAGGTGTGATCTTGTCCTCCACCCAGAGTGGTAGTGCTTCTAGGAGCGTGCTGGCTCCTAGTGCCGCTAATTTAGTGGTGAGGCTGCCGGTAGTGTCATCTTCAGCAATAGGGATCGCGCGTTGAAGCAGGATTGGTCCTGTATCGACCCCTGCATCCAGGAGCATGATGGTTACTCCAGTCTCTGTATCACCCTGTAAAATTGCCTCGGAGATGGGGGAAACACCACGGTACTTCGGAAGTAAGGAAGCATGTATATTCAATGTTCCGTAACGTGGAAGGTCTAGCACAGCTTGCGGTAAAATTTGTCCAAAAGCAGCGACAATATTCAAATCAGACTGGTATTCCGCGAGCATTTCTATATTTTCTTGACGCTTGAGTGATCCCGGTTGCCAGACGGGAATATTTTGAGACAGAGCAAATTGCTTAACAGGAGAATAGGTAATCTCTTTTCCTCTTCCCGAGGGCTTATCTGGACGAGTAATCACAGTCACAATTTCGTAACCCTCTTGAAGTACCAATCCTGGTTTTGATCCAGCAATTAGCGTTTCCAGGGCAGGTACAGCAAACTGAGGAGTTCCCATGTAAATAATCCGTAACATGATGCAATCCCTTCTACATACGTCGGTCGAATGAAGTATTGAGAGCTTGTTCCACATATTAGCATATTCAGGCTACCTGTTCATCAGAAGTGGCACTTAACCTCATGTTAGGTAGAGCCATATGGTATACTTGCACTCACCAAGAAAACATAGCAGCGATAGTAAAATGTGGAAAAATGCATCAATCACCCTACATTCTCAGATCCAGTATATATTCTAAAGTACCGCCATTGACTGATCCTCGTATTGTGTTGCAACGCGCTGATGAGGTCAGTGCCGCTTTTCGTATGCTCGGTGATGCTCAAACCAGCACCTTAGTGCTCACAGGTGATTCTGGAGCTGGTAAATCAACGCTGGCAGCGCTGCTATACCGGCGTTTAGAATTGGCTATACAGGCTGGACAAGCGCCTATACGGCATTTGGCGTGGTTGAGTCCTGGTTCAAATGCGACATTGCCTGATGTGATTGCTACGATCCTTCGTGAAATCGAAAAAAATGTAGATCCAGGGCTTGCGCCCGCTCCAACATTACCTGCCACTGCATCATATGAAGGTTTTTCTGATTTTTTTATGCAGAAACCAGAAGAGCAGATTGGATTATTGAGGCAAGTATTGTGTCGACCGCAAGAAAGCTCTTTTGTGGTATTGGATCAATTTGAAGAATTGTATGATGCCGAAAACTCCAAGGAAATAGTTGGGCGAGGCGCAACACCTCTTTTTCTGAATATGCTCCAAAGTAACCTCGGCGGCAGTAAAGTTGTGTTGACGAGTCGGATATCGCCATTTAACAAACAAAGTGCAGCAGATTCATATATACGAACAAATCTTGTTTCACGTGTGAGCATTCCAGAAGGTGTCGCGTTACTACAACAACGAGGCGTTCAGGGATCACCCGAAGAACTATCCTTCATATGGCAGCGCTGTGCAGGTCATGTTTTTGCATTGATATTGTTCAGTGCTTTGAGTGCTTTGAGTGGATTTTCTCTGAGCTATCTACTCAATTCGCCTGACTATACGCAGATGTGGAATGGCGATGTCACATTCAATTTGATTGGTATGGTAATCAATTTTTTAAACCCGATTCAACGTACGATCTTACGCACGCTATGTCTATTTAACGAACCAGTTCCTGTTGAAGGTCTGATCATCGCGACGACAGGACAAGACAATTCTGCTCTTGACATACCAACTTTTGATCGCGAATTAGGAGCCTTGACAGGATTCTCACTTGTGCAACACTATCCACAAGATAACGGCAGTTCTAGTTATTTTCTCCATCTACTATTACGCGATTACATGAGGGAGCATTATCTCGAAGGGAGCGATAGACATTCCAGTGGTGATTTGACGAATGCGTTAGGTGTTACGGTAGAACCCAACCCAATACTAGGCAATCCCGAGGCCCGAGATGTAGCACTTGCCGCTGGTCATTTACGAGTTGCCGCCTATTATTCACACCTGGCGCAACGATATTGTCCCCCCTCAAGCAAACGTCAAGGACTACAGGATGTTGAACCGTTGATCGCAATAGCGCACCACCTTTGCTTTGGCTGGCATTGGCAACAGGCCCACGACTTGCTCTCTTACGAGGAATTAGACGAAGGTATGATACGATGGGGAGCATGGAACACTTTAATTCAACTGTATACAGCCATGGTGCCGCCACTTGGGGTAGTGACCAGGCGTGATGAAGGGCAGATTTTTAGTCAGCTTGGCTTGCTCTATGGTCGATTGGGTGATTATACACAAAGTATGTTCTATTTTGAGCAGGCGCTTGCCACTGAAGAAGAGATTGGCGATCTGCGGGGTGAGTGCGTTACGCTCGCAAACCAGGGAGAAATACTGCGTAGTAAGGGTGAAATGCAACAAGCCCATGCTAAATTCGAGCGAGTGCTCCTGTTAAACAGGCAAGAATATGACGCGCACCTTGAATGTGTGGTATTACACAACCTGGGTTTGCTCTATCAAAATGGGAAGAGCTATCAACAAGCATGGAATTACTACCAGCAGGCTTTGAAGCTAGCCCAAAGTTTGCAAGAACGAGCGCACGCGGGCATTATTCTCACCAATATGGGCATGCTGCTTTTCGATCAAGGTCAACTCCAAGAATCATTATCCCTGTTATTGCCCGCACTCCAAATCCGCCAATCCGTCCAGGACAGGTCTACGAGTTCGCTTGTGCTCTTCCTCGAGAAGCTTGAACAGATGATGGGGCATGAGGCGTTTGTACAACTGCGGCAGGAAGCTTTGCGACGAGAGGCCGAAGTTTTGGCATTGGTGAGTGGGTAACAAAGTCTTCAAATAGATCTGTATTGGTTAAGTTTTTTATCACTCACTTCCGCTAGCATAACATTCCCTCTACATGCTATACTGCATGCTAAACAAGAAACACAGCACATAGTATGCACAATAGAGCAAAAATCAAAACGGGCCTGGCGTGAGCTGGCCTCTAAAACCATAAACTTTCCAGAGGTGTAGAAAGAGAGTTTTTCTATGTCCACCACCACACCCAGTTCAAATGAGATACAAGCGGAGGAGGGCGCAGTCGCGCAGACTGCTGGTCGTAATATACAGGGCTGGCTGCTCATTTTACTTGTCTTTGTTGCGGGAGCAAGTTCGCTGGCTGTAGAACTTTCTGCATCACGACTGCTCGCGCCTTACTTTGGAACCTCGCTCTTCGTATGGGCGAACCTGATTGGCCTGATTCTGCTCTATTTGACGATTGGATATTACCTCGGCGGGCGCATAGCTGACCGCTATCCAAGGCCCGAGGTGCTCTATACACTGACGATCATAGCTGCATTTCTGATCAGCCTGATCCCCTTTCTCTCAAAACCCATTCTCCAGTGGTCGCAGAGTTCCTTTGCTTCCTACTCAGTAGGCGTCTTTTACGGGTCCTTGCTCTCGGTAATTCTGCTCTTCGCTGTGCCGATGATCCTGCTGGGCTGCGTTTCACCGTTTGCCATCCGGCTTCGCATCGAGCGCCTGGGCAAGTCCGGGCGTACTGCCGGCCAACTCTACGCTATCTCTACTGCAGGAAGTATCCTTGGAACGTTTTTACCTGTGCTCTTCCTCATTCCTACGATTGGCACCTATCGTACCTTTTTTACCATCGCTGTAGCGTTACTACTCGCCTCTATTGTTGGCCTGGCGAGTACACGCTTTGATGCTCCTGGTTCCCGCAGGAGACGTATAAATAGCAGCTTGCTCCCAATCCTGCTATTGATCCCCATGGCGCTTTCGGTTTTGACGATCCAGGGACCAATTAAAGCGGCAGATGGCAGCAACGGCGGAGGAGTGCTGATTACCGAACGGGAGTCAGTCTACAACTAT
>DATMNR010000253.1:0-7742 GCA_035568795.1 Ktedonobacteraceae bacterium | reverse complement strand
GTAGTTTCCTATATTCCTCAAAAAAGGTCCTAATTGTGAAGTACGCAGAAGCAGAAAAACAGTAGCAATGAGTATGAGGCGAAAAACGGCACCACGCCACCAGGAGCCATCATGAACACTTCGTTTAACTCCTATTGCAGAAACAAGCCAATACACAAGAAAAACAAGCCAAAAGATAAGAATGATTTGATTGAATATTTTCATGGCTCTATTGTAGCAAATTTGATCATCATTACATATATGGGGGTAAATGGAGCAAGGAAGTTCTAACCAAAGAAGCTTAATTGTGATTTAGGGGCTATGCGTATTGGTGTGCTTTTTGGTACTATGAGAGCATATCGACAACGACCATGGACCAACTGGCTTTCACCACTCTGCGATCTGCCAGTGGCTGTCCAATTAGCGAGAAGCGCTTTACGACGCCGACATATCTGGCGCGGTCGGGTTCTAGTGCGTGGAGGCATGTAATGAGAGTAGTCAAAATTCTTTTTCTTTGTCATCTTGCAGCTCTGTTATTTGGAGTAGCGGGGCTTTTAGTGATGCTTCCGCGTCCTGAATTGTGGAGTTGGAATCCATATCTCATTGAAGTCTTCAATTTTGGTATTAGTTATGCTGGATCGCTGCATATCATTTTCGGTGCGGCAACGATGCTTCTCTTTGGCTGGCTCCTGATCGGTCTAAGGAAGACGCTCATCTTTTTCATTGCTTCAACCACGATCTCGCTAAGTATGGAACTCATTGGTACCAGTACAGGTTTACCTTTCGGACCTTATTCCTATAGCAGTTTCCTCGGAATCAAAATTCTTGATCACGTACCTTATGCGATACCGCTTTCCTGGTTCTATATGGGCTTTACCAGCTATATTCTGGCAAGTGTGATTGTTCCAAGGTTTTTACAACGTCGTCTAGCAAACGCAAATACCAGGCTACCTCTATCTGATCAGGCAAGTCGAAGAGTGACGTTTTGGTCTCTTGTACTGGGCACATATTTCCTGACAGTTTGGGATCTGGCATTGGATCCGGTGATGGCTAGCAATAACCTTCCGCTTCATTTCTGGATATGGCATCAGACAGGTCCTTACTTTGGTATGCCCATTAGTAATCTAGTCGGGTGGTCAGTAACTGGCCTGACTTTTATGGGAGTAAGTCGGCTTCTATGGCGCACGAACCTGGATCCAAAGCGAATTAGTGTCTGGCTTCCATTTGGTATGTATGCCGCGAATATCGGTTTTGCTGTCGCGCTGGACTTGAGTGCAAGGCTCTGGATTCCTACTCTCTTGGCGGTATTCCTTGGTGTTGTCCCAGCATCACTTGTTTTCTACCTGCAACCAGCTAGAAAATTCGAGAAAACGGTCGGGGCTAGCAATTCGATCTTCAAACGAATATCTGTAATGGTTTTGCAGAAAGGCAGTTGGATGATTGCTCGCCGCAAAGTAAAACTTGTCATTGAAGGATTGGAAAATGTACCGAACACAGGACCCGTATTGATTGCAGCGCGCCACTTTCATCACCTTTATGATGGTTGTGTTCTGATGAAGGCAGTCCCGCGGCGTCTCCATATCTTCGTAGCTCTAGATTGGGTGCGGAAGCACTGGTTGCGAAGTTTTATGGAGTTGGCGTGCTACATGGTGGACTGGCCTATTGTCTTACGATCAGAGCAGTTACTTGATAAATCTGACCAGAATTCCCAAAAATCAACAAGGGCTTATTCATTTGATGAGTCCAGGATCTATATCCGCCATGCGATGAGAGACTCTGTTCGAATATTGCGCTCTGGTGATGTGCTCGCTGTATTTCCAGAAGCATACCCTGACATCGATCCACGCAACACACCGAGGATTGAAAATAGTGCTTCTCTTCCATTCCGACAGGGTTTCGCCCGACTAGTAGAGATGGTCGAGAAGGATGAGCATACAAGAGTAGCAATCATTCCCGCTGGCTTGACATATGTGCAAAATGGGCGTTGGAATGTTACACTGCGGTTCGGGCCGGCGCTTTCGCGAAGCGATTACATCGATTCCACGTGCCTCGTGCAGGATATCGAGATGCATGTACGCGAGCTTTCGGGTGAGAGGGCTGGTTCCGTTTCCATGCATACTGAGGAGACTATACAATTATGAAACAAATACTTACGCAAATGAATTCTCCTACCCAACAAGGATGACACACAGGGCTTTTGGTCCTTGCACTCCAATTGTTAAAGTACGCTCGATATCGGCTGTACGGCTAGGACCTGTCACGAGTGATATATAATGCCGCTGGTCAGACCCTGACTTAGTAAGCTCTAATAATAATTTCGCAGCATCCTCCAACATTGGAAACAGCGTATCTTTGCGCGCAAGCACAAAATGGGTCAGGGTTAACATGCCAACTACGCGTGCTTCAAGGGCATTTTCTGCCAGGAGAACGCTGCCAGTTTCGGCAATAGCCAGTTCAGCCGTGGAAAGTCCAGCAGGTGCATCAGCAACGCTTGCCGGACTTCCCGCTTCTCGAATTTCAATACCTTTGCCACGCAACAGCGGAAGAATTACCGCCCAGGATTGGGATGTAGCAAAGTCAGGGGCAACAACGATTACTCTTTGTACCAGCGCTGGATGAGCAACGATAATTTCCGTCGCTTGCTCCAGACTATCAACAGAATGCGCTTCTCCTCCAACCGAGGTAAGTCGCTCTTTAAATCGTACAAAGAGATCGTTTGTCGTTATCATTTCTTCTTACTAAAAATAATGTGATGTAATGCCACCATCAACAACGAGCCAGGCTCCCGTTGTCCAGGATGACTCATCAGAAGCGAGGTAGAGAGCCATATAGACAATGTCGTTCAGCTCACCAAAGCGACCCAGCGGGATACGGTTAAGACGCAGGTTTCGTGCTTCTTCACTTGTCCAAAGCATACGCAGCAAGGGTGTCTCGATAGGCCCTGGGCAAATAGCATTGCAACGTAAACCGTCTTTGCCATATTGTACTGCAAAAGATTTTGTCAGTGAGAGCATGCCACCTTTGGAAGCAGTATACGCATCTTGTGGCACGGTGCAGCCCACAAATGATACAAAGGAGGCAACATTGATAATAGAGCCTTTGCCTTGCTTTAGCATATGGGGTATCGTGTACTTCGAACAAAGAAAAGCACTCTTCAGGTTCACATCCAATACCCTGTCCCAAGTCTCCTCGGTAATATCGGTGACACTTCCATCATCAGAGGGCATAATACCTGCATTATTGTAGAGTACATCAACATGACCAAAAGCATCGATGGCAGCGCCAACCATGTTTTTGACATCACTTTCTTTTGCGGCATTAGCTGCAACAAAGATGGCCTTGTTGCCAGCATCACGGATCTTTCGAGCCGTCTCTTCACCCGCATCTGTAGAAATGTCAGTAACTACAATACTTGCTCCTTCACGAGCGAATAGTTCTGCTGCTGCCTGTCCCATACCACTCGCGGAGCCTGTGATGATTGCTACTTTGTCTTTAAGTCTCATACAATTCCTGTCACCTTTCGACTAGCCTGAGCATTCGCGCTAGCTGTCTATAGTTTAGTTTTACCGCGAGGCAGCTTTGTGTGACAGTTATGTGCCAGTCCAATGCGTTAGCAAGGCTAGTAAGTGGAAATTAAAAACGCCGTACGAGGTCAAGGTACCAGAATGGCATACGTTTGCGCAACAATGGTTTGCTGCGTACAACGTTGCCAGGTATGCTATCACGAATATCGTAAGCAAGCTCACCAGTCAGAGAACCGGCCATTTCGCCAGGAGCATATTTCAACGGAGTCGTCGTCGACCGTCGACCGGTACGCTGTTCGCGAGTATCAATTGTCATCATCGTCAATGCGAGTTCTTCATCATCTGCAATGACTTCTACCCACGGATAATAAGGAAAAGAAGGCGAATAAATACCACTATATCCATTGGCGCGTATCTCACCTGACTTTCCGCCCCAGTTCGCCACAGCTAAATATACCTGGTGTTCAGCGGCCCGAACCCTCCAGATCAAAGAGTGAGTTGGATCATATTCATCCGGCGCAACAGGACGATCAAACTTGATACTCGAAGGACCAAGACCAATGGGATCGGGAAAGTTCAGAAACGTCGGTGCACATACCAGATCTGCTCCTTTACTAGCGAGTACGCGGAGAGTTTCTGGAAAGAGTACATCGTATCCGGTTGCCAGACCAATGCGACCAGTAGGGGTATCGAACGTCGGAAATCCGAGGTTACCAGGATTTGCCCAAAGTCTGTCACTGTGCGTAAGATGTATCTTTCGATACTTACCATAGACACCCTCCGGGTCAATGAGCAAGACTGTATTGTAATATTTGCTAGTAGGATTGCTCGCGCCGCTCTTCGACAGCTCTATCGCTTTTGCTCTCTCTTCGATGACCTTCTCTACAACTCCCAATACAAGGCTTATCTGATATTCGTTCGCCAGCACAATCAGTTCATCAATTTCAGGTCCCGGGATCTCAATTGCTCCAGCTTGAATACGGGTTGCAATCTCTGATGTTGACTCGTGTGTACCTGGAGGGCCAGGCAACATCAGTTCTGGGAGAACCAGAATATCCGGTCGTGCTGGGGCGTGATCATTCAGCAGGGTCTTGAGCGTATCTCGCAATAATGCAATTGGACTGGCTCGATATAATCTAACACTTTCTGGCTCAGTATCACGTCCTCCAAGGAATGCCTGCAAATCAACTTGCATTATGCCAACACATGAAAGTTGTCCAGGAGGAAGTTCTCCCATGTCATAGAGGCCATGATAACGTAGTGGTTCCCATAGGTAGGTATTATTGACTAATGTCATATATTCAGTTGGTTGACGGCCAGCTATCCTATCGCCAATGATTTCTCCCTGGCTAGTTGCCCAACTCTTATTGCGACTGTGGTTTAGATCAACTTCGCCATAGACAATACCGTCACCACTATCAAGGTAGTCTTGAATATTTCCATCAGGATCAATGACGCAGCTTCCGCCACTGAACTGCACGCCACGTTCAATACCATAGCGGTCAGCAACAATAAAATATACCCCATTCTCAAATGCTCGTGCCATCCACCAGCTACTGGGGCATTTTTCTTCCAGCCAATTCGTAGGGAAAAGTAATACATCTGCTTTGCGTAATGCAGGAATACGTGCTGCTTCGAAGAATGAGGCATCCTGACAAATGAGACCTGAGAGTCGACCCAGGGGCGTTTCCCACACTGGCATATCCAGATCACCATCTCGTGCCCAACGCGGTTCAGAGATGTATGAGTGTATTTTACGGTATGTCCCGATCAAGTTGTGCGGCCCTATCAAGGCCAAAGAGTTGTAGTAAACATCTGTTGTAGGGTCAACTTCAGCGAGGCTTACAGTGATATAGCAGTCATATTGTGCTGCAAGTTGCTGAAAACGGTCGGTAGTTGGGCCGGGAATAGGTTCTACATAAGGAGCAATTTCTGAACGAGAGTCCCAACAATAGCCCGTTGTCGCCATTTCCGGTAGGACGATCAAACGCGCATTGCGTTGTGCGGCCTCCTCCACGAACTGGAGAAGGTCAGTTATGTTCTTCTCTTTTTCGCCAAGCGTTGGCTCATATTGAATTGCAGCAACCCGATATCGAGTATATTCGGGCGAAGGTGTACTCATGGTAATTCCCCTCAGTATCCTGTTTATTGAAGCTGGATCATTTTGAGGACGAATTAACCATACCATTTGACTCAATGAGCGTCAATAGTCAAATTTACGTTCTTCTCCCGTTCTACATGGCTACTTTACCTATTTTGTTTGGGATACATAGTACTGAAGCGTTGTGCTGTTTCATTCCAGGTAGCGTGGTGAGCACTGCGCGGTGAGAATATCTGCGTAGGCTCGTGCCGTGCGACGGCCCGCACCTCTTCCAGATTGTGCAGCTCGCCAAGTCCAACTAACTGCATGAGTGCATTACCCCCTGCTGTTGCCTCTATTGGTCCAGCGATAACTGGGATATCGAGCGCGTCGGCCAGCCATTGGTTAAGACGCGTATTACGCGCTCCTCCACCTAACACATACACACCATTCATTGTGATGCCAGTTAGCAAGCTGATTTGTTGGAACACTTCGCAATAGCGCAGCACAAGGCTTTCCATAATGCAGCGTCCGAAAGCCGCTGCTGTCTGAAGCGGTGCGTGTCCATGTTCCAAAAGATATGTGTTGATCGCCGCCGGCATGTTATCTGGAGACAGGAAACGCGGATCGTCTGGATCGATGAGAGTTGCAAATGCCGGAACTTTATCCACTTCTGCCAACAAAGTGTCATAATCTGTGCCATGACTATCAAGTGCCCACCTTCGCTGGCATTCCTGTAGCAACCACAAACCCATCACATTCTTGAGGAAGCGGATTGTACCGAATACTCCTCCCTCGTTCGTGCAGTTTGCGGCTAGAGCCTCCGGCGTCATGATTGGCCTTGAGAGTTCCACTCCTACCAGCGACCAGGTGCCAGAGCTGATATAACCCCAACCGTTCGCCAGCGACACTGGCGTAGCCACAATTGCTGAACCAGTATCATGTGTAGCCGGCGAAACTACTCGTGCTTTGCCTACGTCGCTTCGTAATTCCGGCAAAACCTCTCCTAACAGCGTACCAGCATTGACCACGGGTGCGAGCATGGAAGTAGGAATTGCAAGTTGATCGAGCAAGTCAGTCACCCACGCTCCGGCGATGGGGTCCCAGCATTGTGTTGTAGTCGCGTTGGTGTATTCTGTCACAAGTGACCCGCAGAGCCAATTGTGCAGCAGGTCAGGAATCATGAGCAGACGTTGGGCACGGGCTAATTCACCAGGTTGCATGTGTTCGTGAGCGTAAAGCTGGAAAAGCGTGTTGAATGGTAGGAACTGAATGCCCGTGCGTCTATATAACACATCTCGAGGAACGCCTGCGAAAACCTGTTCCATTACGCCATTGGTTCGGTGGTCGCGATACTGGAAAGGTTGACCGAGCAGGAATCCGTGGCTATCTACCAGACCATAATCGACCCCCCATGTATCAACGCCGATGCTGTCGAGAGTTCCTGCGAGCTTTCGCGCTTTACGAAGCCCGGCGAGCATTTCGTCCCATAACCCCAGCATATTCCAGAAGCGATGTCCGTGCAGCATTACCGGTCGGTTTGGAAAGCGATGTACCTCTTCCAGGCTCAAATACTTACCATCGTAGCGTGCCAGGATAATACGTCCACTCTCCGCACCTAGATCGACCGCTACTAAATTCCGTGTCGCCATAGGATGCACTCCTCTCTTAGCGCGGATATGCAGCAGCGACACCACCGTCGACGTTGAGGATATTGCCTGTACTTTTGCTTGAGCGTGTGGGTGAAGCGAAGAATGCTACCGCCTCGGCGACGTCCTCCGGCAGTATGTTCACCCCCAGCGTCGTACGCTTGCGGTACACTTCCTCTAGCTGATCGGGTGGCACACCGTACGTCGCCGCGCGTTCTTGCCGCCAGGTGCTGTCCCAGATACGTGACCCGACCAGCACGGCGTCCGGATTCACGGTGTTCACGCGAATGCCGAATTGGCCGCCCTCCTCTGCCAGGCAGCGTGCTAAATGTGCTTCGGCAGCCTTAGCCGTCGAATACGCAGCAGCATTCTTACCCGCCACCATTGCGTTCTTGCTGGCGACAAAAACCAGATTTCCTCTACGCCCTTGAGCTTGCAAGAGCCTGAAGCCTTCGCGCGCCACCAGGAAATAACCGGTTGCCAATACATTCCAGTTCTTGTTCCACTCTG
>DATMNR010000252.1:0-4604 GCA_035568795.1 Ktedonobacteraceae bacterium | reverse complement strand
GTGGTCTGGGATGCTGTCGATTGTATCAGCCTCCTCTGTAAACATACGATGGTGGCGGGGCCAAGCTTGAAAGTACGCATGGTAGCCCGACTAGAGCATGAACGTACGCAAAGGTAGGAGGCCCTACTACTTAGCCAAATTCGGCATGTCGTGGTCACATCCGAACGGGATCGTCAGGCGATGATCAGCTTGTATCGCAAACACACGGGTGATCTGTCTAGTAGTGACGATGCATTAGATCTCGATGTGAGTGTCTTGCCAAATGGTGTTGACCTGGACTATTTTCATCCAATGGCACAGGATCGTCGTCGCTTCAATATAGTATTTTCAGGCAAAATGAGCTATCACGCCAATGTAGCAACTGCGCTCTACCTCTGCCAGCAGATTATGCCGTTGATCTGGCAGGAGATACCTGAAGCAACACTTACTATCGTCGGTAGCAAGCCGCCAAAGGCGCTTCAACTTCTGGGACGTGATCCTCGCATTGAAGTGACTGGCTATGTACACGATATGCGGTCGTATATCCGACGCGCTGAAGTAATGCTCAGCCCGATGGTTTATAGCGTCGGAATACAAAATAAGGTGTTGGAGGCGATGGCTCTTGGTACGCCCACTGTTGTTGCTACACAAGCTGCAGAGGCGCTAAAAGCCCTTCCCGGTCGGGATCTGCTAGTTGCGGCAACTGCTTCAGAGTTTGCTAAACAGACCATATGTCTCATGCATGACGCAGAGTTACACGCGACATTGAGCAGATGCGGGCGTAGGTATGTGGAAGAGCAGCATAATTGGGGGATGGTGACTGATAGATTGATTGATCTGTACAAGCGTGTTGCTATACTCCATCAGGGGGAGATTGCTGCAAATGTTTCCGAGGCTCCCTTGTTATCGAGTATGTCTCTATGAGGCTCTTTCAGACAAGTGAAAGTATAGAAAGGCTTTGATTGGTGATACAAAGTAACGCTTCTCAAGCTACCTTTGTGCTACAGCTAGAGAGAGTGTGTCAGTCAGGACAAAGCCTTTCACCTGAATGCGTAGATGGAATGGTGGGGAGATTTTTGCAAACAAAACAGCTTATTCAGAATGATAAGAAGGCATTAACAACGCTGTTGGAACTGATTGTGGCCGATGTGTCGACTGGCGATCAGACAAACGTCGATCTTGATGTTAATGAGGAACTCCTGCGCTTGATCCCGGTCTTGTGTGCATATTTCTCACGCACAGAACTTATGCACTTGATCGGTGAACAATTGACGCTTCGTATGATCGATTTGAATCGTCTGGAACTTGCGCAAAATCTCATTCTTGAACGAGAACTCAAACAGCTATTACATGCTTTCAATGAGGCGCGTATCTCAATCCTTTTATTTAAAGGACCAGCCCTGGCATACACCGTTTATCCAGAAGCTTACTTGCGTACCTACCATGATATTGATATGTTAATTCGTCCCGATGATTTGCCACAGGCGCATGAGATGCTTTTGAAAATGGGATTCACCTTTTATGAAGAGTATCGTGCAAATGTGACGAATAGCAAACGTACGGGTTATAATTACGTCCTCTCTCGTTCTGACTCCTGGCTTGAGATCCCAATTGAACTACATACTGCACCTCATCCAAGTGAGATTGGCACAGATTTTGAAGTAGAATCACTCTGGCTCAAGGCCCAACAGATTGAGATTCTCGGTGAACCCACATTGACGATGCATCCGATCGATCACTTGTTGTATCTCTGCTGGCATTATCGTTTTCATAGCTTTACTCGATTGCTCTGGCTTTATGATCTTGTGGTTATGTTGCGGGCTGTTAGGCCAGAATTGGATTGGATGAAACTGGTTCAAGCAGCGCGGTACCAGCACCTGGCAACAACACTTTACTATTGCTTGTCCTGGTGTCGCGATATATTTGGGGTTTCAATTCCAACTGAAGTTTTTATTTTGTTGAGACCACCATGGGCTTGTCGTTTGGTAGTTGAGCGTATTGCCATGCCGCATTTAGAGGCAACTTTAGTTTCGTCGATAAGGCAAACGCGACGTATTATAGCCCATCGTGCCATGGTTGACAGTACAGGTGCATTGCTCAAAGCGGGTATACAAACTCTGTTTCCATCGCCGGCAGCTATGGGACGACGTTATATGGGCAATTCGCGTTTTCCACAAAAGTTCTTTTTTCTTTACTATTTCATTCATCCCTGTACAACACTGGCAAAAGGCTTTCGTTATCTTTTTCAGCGCGGGAAAAGGTAGAGGCGAGAATGAGCGCCATTCGATCTAATGGGGGAAATTTTTTATGCAAACGTTACGTGTAAGTGTAATAATTCCCTTTTCTAAGCCTGATGTGGCTGAAGTTACTCTTGAGAAACTTGTTCACCAGACATACCCTGCTGATCTGACAGAAATAATTGTGGTAGGTCCTGGAAGTAACGCTCTCGTCATTCGCTGGCCGATCAAGGCAATTGAAACACATCCCATCTATTATCCAGGTGAAGCACGCAATATTGGAGCCGATGAAGCAGCAGGTGAGTACCTCCTGTTTATCGATGATGACTGTGAACCTGCTCCTGATTGGATTGAACAAAACATGCACGAACTCGAGCAACCAAAAATTGGCGCGGTCGGGGGCCAGATTGCAGGGAAGTCCAAGGAATTCTTTGCGCAGTGTGTTGATTTCAGTAGCTTTGCCTTTAGCCAGGTGAATAGACGTATGGAGACGCCAGTCTGCTCTGCGAGTTTAGCAGTAAAACGTCAGGCATACGAGGCTGCAAAGGGCTTTAGTGAAGAGTTGCGATCTGGAGAAGATATCGATTTCTGCTATCGCCTTATCAAGATGGGTTACAAGACGGTCTATCAGCCAGCAGTGAAGGTGTTACATAATCATCGACGCAAGGATTTTTCCACTTTACTTCGCTACAGTTATTTCTATGGCAGGGTGAAAGGATTGTACGTCAAATTGCTGCATCCGAACATGTCAAGACGCAATAAGATTTTGACGCTGTTCTATCATCCACTCATCTATTTGATAATGATTATTCCTGTGTCATTCGGCATAACGGGTACGATCATCCGTTTCAATGTACGCGAGTATCCACGTGTGCTTTTATATGCCCCATTTATTTTTCTCTCAAAAGTTGCTTACCATTTAGGTATCTGGCAATGGCTACTCAAAGATAAGGCCGTGAGGTAAATATGAAGAAAAGAAGTTTTCTCATTTTCAACAGGTGGTCTACAGCGGCCCTTTTGTTGCTTGTAGTGGGTTTTAGTGTTTTGCGTATCGTCCCCTCAGTAGCTGCTCAAGCTGGTAGCAAAACTCAGAATGTAAGCACTCCAACAACACCCATTAAGCATGTTGTTGTTGTAATGCTGGAAAATCATACCTTTGATAACTATTTCGGTCGATTTCCGGGAGTGAATGGTATCACATTACCAAGAGCATCCGATCCCGTGCGTAGTGATTTCAACCATAACGCTGCTGCAACTGCTGCTGCTGTCGATGGTGGTAAAATGGATGGTTTTCCTGTTCGTGCACAGGTTCAATATACGCAGTCAGACATTCCCATCTACTGGAACTATGCTACGCAGTTTGGTTTGAGTGATAATTTCTTCCAATCCATGACAACCAGTAGTAGTCCAAATCATATGGTACTGGTTACAGCACAAAACGGCGGCGTCTATGAAACAGGTAGCCAGTCAGGGTGTCTCTCTACACAAAACGATTTGTCTTACTCCAAAAAAAATACAGGAAACCCTTACTGGTCTTATCCTTGCTACAATGTGAATAATATGCCAGCGTTGTTCAAACCCAATAATATTAGCTGGCGATACTATGCTACAACTGGAATCTGGGATGCCCCTAATATGGTACAGCCTTTGTACACATCGCCTTATGACGTGCATAAACAGGGACAGTTTATCAAGGATGTCCAATCAGGCAATATGGCGGATGTATCCTGGATCACACCCCCAGGACACGATGGAAGTGATCATCCTCCTTCTCCGACGATACCGGCTCAAAATTACCTCACAGACCAGATCAATGCTGTCATGAACAGCCAGTATTGGAGTAACACTGCTATTTTTGTGACGTGGGACGAATGGGGTGGCTTTTATGACCACGTTGCGCCTCCGCAAATAGATAACCTGGGGTTAGGACCTCGCGTGCCTCTACTTGTTATCTCACCTTATGCTAAGCAGGGTTATATTTCACATCAGCTAGGCGAGTTTGCATCGTTTGACAAGTTCATCGAGACGAACTGGGGATTGTCTAACCTTGGACAACGTGATGCCAATCCAAACATTAGCAACTTGATGGATTTCTTTAACTTCTCACAGAAGCCTCAGCCAGCCTACATTCAGCAACACTTGCCATATACACAGGTGCTTAGAGTACCAACAGCAGTTGTGGTTTCAACTGTAAACCCTCCTGTTGGTGGCCCTAATATCAATTATCACTTCGATGTCGTTTATATGTTAAGTCAGATGCCTGCTGTACACAACGTGATTATCGATGGGACAAACACCTTCCCAATGTCTGTTGTTGGGCCTGCTGGAGGTGGTGGAACACTCTATCAGTACACTACGAAGCTGGGAGTAGGGCTGCATAATGCCTCT
>DATMNR010000251.1:0-6045 GCA_035568795.1 Ktedonobacteraceae bacterium | reverse complement strand
TATAGAAGCGCCTTTCTACACCTGTAGAGTAATTCTCCCATGGCCAATTTCCTTTCAAATCGCATTACAGTTCAGGTCTATGGTGAGGATAGTTCACAGGAATCGAATGGTTCATACCGATATTCGTGACTACCAGGTGACTTTAGTGCCTGAAAACTATGAAACTGAAGTGGCCCTCATCCTGTTGCATCTTCAATCTGCCTCACAGCAGCTTTTTGCAGATAGCCCTGGTTTCATGACTTTGTTCCCGCAGTTCTCATGGCTATTGAGCGTGATGAGGACAATTAATGAAGGACTTGCGCGAGTGGACGAAGATACGACATGGGAACCAGAGCCAGCTTTTAGGCGAATACATGATAAGCTAGCTACCGAGTACAGCGAGCAAGCTACTGACGAGGTGAGTGAGGTTGTTAATGAGTTCAGAGATATCATTGAAACATTGGATCGTAAAGATATAGTGGATAAAGAAAAAGTGCTGGCTATGCTGTACGGTTTCACAAGTAAGATGAATTTGATGGATCAGCTACGTGAATTTCTCGTAGTCGAAATAGAGCGATATAATAATATTGAGACGCTTTGAGAATAACTTCCTGATCACATCTTACAATTGGTATGGATTGGTTTTAACGTTTAAGGGCAATTCATATGCACAGCAAAATTCAAACTCAGGCTGGACTGAGCAAATGGTGCATCGCTACTCACAACTACCCCCTACACATCTTGATAAACGAAATCATCCTTTTTAGCTCCAAGAGTTCTACCTCATTGACATTGCAATGAGGTGGTGTGCAAAAAAAAGAAAACTTTGCTATAGTATGAAATAAGAAGAATCGTTGACTAAGTTAGTTAATAGATAATATTCAGGATGGTGCTTTATGGATGAAATATCTCATCTTTTGCAATCTGATGAAACATATGATGAGAACGAACGAGAATACGCGGAGATGACCTCAATTGCTTATGCTCTGGATAAGTGGTATACCCGCCTGGGACGTCAATTTGGCCCCCTTTCACGCCCACAGCGACGGATGCTTCGCTTATTAAAGGTAGATACTCCGGTACGCGTCGGTGACCTCGGTGTAGAACTGGGGCTGACCACAGCGGGAACGACACGTATGCTTGACAAACTTGAAGCTATGGGTTACGCGAAACGGTCGCGTACTGATCTTCATGATCAGCGCCAGGTCTATGTGTCATTGACACTACCGGGCGCAGTAGCATTACGTGATGCGGAGGGCGTGTTCCTGGAAAGAATACAGGCTAGTTTGAAAAATCTTAGTCCAACAGAGCGAGCAATGTTTGCCCAACTTCTACGCGCGCTCAGCGAAAATGAACAAAAATCAACGTATGGACTAGGAAGTGATGTGGGTCACGCATAAATCAATGATTACAGCGGTAAGATTGTTGCAATATGCTAGGAGGAACACATAATGGCTTTTTCTGGTGGAGGTCGGTTTGGTGGCATGGGTGGAAGTGGAGGGATGCCAACGCTTTGGAATCAACAGCGTTCGTTAAGGTATCTGCGCGAAGGAAAGCCCGATATCTCGCATACCCTGGCTCTTGTCTGGAAGTCTTTACGAGTATATCGCTGGCAACTGATACTTGGGACACTGGTGATGACTTTAGGCGTCGCCGTCGGGCTAATCCCACCATTACTCATTCGCGAAATGATTGACGTCGCTATTCCAGAGCATCAAATCAGGCTTATTCTCATACTTGGAGCAGGCCTTGTGCTTTTTCCTGTGGGGAGCGCTCTGCTTGGACTGGGCCAGAACTATTTGAGCATCGTCATTGCTCAGGGAATGATCGCCGATTTGCGTGATCGCCTCTACAGGCATGTACAATCGCTCGGTTTGGACTTCTTTACCTGGTCACGGGCAGGGGAAATTCATACACGGTTTCTCAATGATGCTGGAGGCCTGCAAAACGTTCTTACGCAATCGTTTCTAGGCACCTTTGCAAATCTGATTACTTTGATCGGCACCCTGGCGATCATGCTCGTTATCAACTGGCAGTTGGCCTTAGTCACTGCCATTGCTTTGCCAGCCTTTGCTTTTCCAATCATACATTTTGGACATCGACGCTATACTGCCATGGAGCGTGCACAGGTTGCGCTTGGTGAACTCTCAGTAGTTCTAGAAGAAACGCTCAGTCTTTCAGGAGCTATTGTTGTCAAAAGTTTTGGGACCGAGGAACGCGAGACTCAACGCTTCTACGTTGTGAATGCAAGTGTACGTACAGAGCAGGTAGCGCAACTTCTGGTAGGGCAATGGCTCTCAGTTATAGTGCAGAGCCTGGCGGCGATTGGCCCCGCTCTGCTTTATACCTATGGGGCATTTCTTATCATCTCGCACCAGATAGCTCTAGGGACAATTGTCGCCTTTGCCACCTACTTGTCCCAACTCTATGCTCCGGCTTCTTCTTTAGCAGGGGCCAATGCCACCCTACTTGGCGGATTGGCTCTGTTTGACAGAGTCTTTCAGTATCTGGAAATTCCTGTGAGTGTGCCAGAACCGAAAACACCACACGTTTTGCCTCCAATGCCAAAAGAAGGAATCGTCTTCGATCGTGTCAGTTTCAGTTACCCGGGAAAAGCCATCCATAAAGAAGTGCTGCATGAAATATCCTTTACCGCACCGCTTGGTCAACTCACCGCCCTGGTTGGCCCCAGTGGAGCGGGCAAATCCACCATCCTTTCGTTGGCTGCGCGCTTCTATGATCCCACGAACGGTAGCGTTTGGCTTGACGGTGTCGAATTGCCGGACATTGCCCAGCACGACCTGCGCCATCGCCTGGCGGTTGTTACCCAGGAACTTTTCCTCTTCCATGCAAGTTTGCATGACAACATCTGTTATGGAGTTCCTGACGCTTCCAGGTCTGAGGTTGAGGCAGTAGTGGAGGCTGCACAGTTGCAGGATCTGCTAGAGCGTCTTCCTGAGGGGCTGAATACGATTGTTGGCGAACGTGGTTATCGACTCTCAGGAGGGGAGAAACAGCGAGTGGCGATTGCGCGGGCTTTGTTATGCCAGGCACCCTATCTGCTGTTGGATGAAGCCACCAGTTCGCTCGATTCTCAAGTTGAAAGACGAATTCAAGCCGCACTGGAGAAACTGGTCGAGGGGAGGACCGTGATCGCCATTGCCCACCGGCTCTCGACGGTGCAACGAGCCGATCAAATTTTGGTGATACAGCAGGGACGTATCGTCGAGCAAGGAACGCACGAAAATTTGTTACGCCAATCTGGGCTATACCGACGGCTCTATATCGCTCAATTTGCTCCGGAGATATGATATCAGCATACCTAATAAGTTGATTGACAGGCAAGGCGCTATGCGGCACAATTGAAAGAGCCATAAAGAACAAGTATCGCTTGCACACATAGCCTATTACTTGCAAAGTAGAAACGAAAGTAGACATTGATGTTCGAAAACTTTGAGCAAACTCAGATCAACACAAGTGGAGCCACTATCCATCTTGTGAAAGGAGGGAATGGTTTTCCACTGCTGCTGCTACATGGCTATCCTGAAACCCATTTGATGTGGCATAAAATTGCTCCTCGTCTTGCTCAAGAATTCACTGTAGTCGTACCCGACCTGCGTGGATACGGTGACAGCTCGAAGCCAGGAGGTGATCCCGACCACTACAATTATTCAAAAAGGGCTATGGCTCAAGATATGGTAGAAGTGATGACCCAGTTGGGCTTTGAAGAATTCTTTGTAGTTGGCCATGATCGAGGTGCGCGTGTAGGTCATCGCATGGCCCTTGACCATGCAGAGCGAGTAAAAAAATTGGTGGTGCTTGATATTGCTCCCACCTACAAAATGTACATGACTGCTGATAAAACCTTTGCGACTATCTATTACCACTGGTTCTTTCTCATTCAGCCATATGACTTACCCGAGCGTTTGATTGGGTCTCAGCCAGAGTACTACATTCGTTCATGTTTGACGAGATGGAGCGTGGATGCTGCTGCTTTCACTCCTGAAGTGGTGGATGAATATGTGCGATGCTTTAGTAATCCAGCGACGATTCACGCTACGTGTGAAGACTATCGAGCGTCTGCTACTATTGATCTGCTGCATGACGAAGCTGATATGAGCCAGAAAGTGATCTGTCCTTTACTTGCTTTGTGGAGTGAGAAAGGGTTTGTGGGCCGCAAATACGATGTCCTGGAGACATGGCGTGAGCGAGCAAGTAATGTGCAAGGTGGCGTTCTACCGGGAGGGCATTTTATTCCGGAAGAAGCGCCAGATGAGACATATTATGCCCTAAGAGAGTTTCTGTCGTAGTGTGATAACGAGATGTAAATTCCGCCCTACACAGCCAAAGAAAGGTTTTCCAATGAGTGCTTCTCAACCTATACGACTTACCGAACTTGCCAGTTGCGCAGGGTGTGCTGCAAAAATTGGCGCTGATATTTTGGCTCAAGTTGTGAGTCCGCTACGACAGAGTAATGTTCCTCCACAGTTGCTCATAGGTCTGGATGCGATCGACGATGCGGCTGTCTATCGTGTCAATGCGCAACAAGCGATTATCAGCACGGCTGATTTTTTCCCTCCTGTGGTTGATGATCCATATACTTATGGCGCTATTGCTGCCACCAATGCTATGAGTGATGTGTATGCTATGGGTGGTCAGGTACTGATGGCAATTAATCTTGTTGCCTGGCCCGAAAATTTGGATACGGCTATTCTAAGTGAAGTGCTGCGTGGAGGAATGGAGGCTGTTGAACGGGCGGGTGGTGTGATCGCGGGTGGTCATTCAATCTCCGATGACGAACCGAAGTACGGACTCGCCGTGACTGGTATGGTACACCCGGATCATATTCTGACAAAAGGTGGCGCAAAACCGGGCGATGTACTCGTTCTCAGTAAACCGTTAGGAACAGGTCTCATGACGACGGCACAAAAGCAAGGGAAGGTGCGTGAGGAGGATATGGCAGCTGCGGTTCAATCGATGACACGGCTTAATCGCAGAGCAAGCGAGATTCTTGTCCAGGTGGGAGCAGGAGTTCATGCAGCAACTGATATTACTGGATTTGGTATTCTTGGACATGCCTGGGAGATGGCTGCTCAGAGTTTAACAAGTATGCGTTTTAACTACGAGTCACTTCCGCTACTACCAAATATAAGGCATTATGCAGAGCTTGGATGTATTCCTGGCGGAACAGGGCGTAATAAGCGTTCGGTTCAGGCTCACGTTCACTTTGGTGATCATATGGGTGAAATTGATCAAGCGATCCTCTATGATCCTCAAACCTCGGGAGGTCTTTTCGCAGCCATTCATCCGTCACTCTGGTCGGAACTTTCAGAACAGAAAGACGTTACATTCTGGCGAATAGGAGAGGTGACTGAACTGGTCAGCAATCAAGATCTCATCACACTAGAGGTCGAGTAACCTGCGATGAGGATTCTGTTGAGATTGATGTGTCTGAATCGATTGTTTATCTGCAATAAGTACCTGCTCCGTTCTCATTGTGCGTCCTTCCGCCCAGGTCAGAGCAAAAGTCTTCTCCCCGAGATCTCTGCGGACGGCGGCTACTGCATGGTCGTAATCGATCTGTTCAACAGGCTGTAGAGGCGCACTAATAGCTTCACGCAGCGCTTCTGCAGTTCCCCAAAGGCGAGTTGCCCAAGCTGGTTCTCCCTGCACTGCTACGACGCTTGCCAACCCCTCCAGGCCGGAAGCAATCAATTCCTTGTCTCCTATCTCTTGCGCTATAGTCAGGCTATCTTCATATAACGTATGGGCAAAGGTATAGTCTCCAAGGGTGGCCTCTGCTTTTCCTAAGAGGGAAAGCGCTTCCGCTATACCCTCACGATGCTCCATCTCTCGGTAGAGAACAAGGCTCTCTTCCATACGTGAACGTGCAGTAACAACGTCTCCCTGTTTGAGCGCTACCCATCCTAGCAGCAAAGATGTGACAGCCATTCCCTCTTTATCGCCTACTTCCTGATCAAGCGAGAGTCCTTCCTTAAGTAGTGGATAAATCATAGTTTGATCACCCTGGGAAACAAAGAGCGTACCTGCCAACTGTGTCAGTGA
>DATMNR010000250.1:0-11122 GCA_035568795.1 Ktedonobacteraceae bacterium | reverse complement strand
TCTCCCCGAGCAGGTGCCATCCACCTACACACTCCACATAGAGGAAGCTACACAGCTTATGTCGTTAGACGTTCTCCAAGACACCCTGGGGAGCGGGGACCCAGTCATCCTTGATGTGCGTTCGGACGCCGAATTCTCCGGGGAGCGCTTCTGGCCATCAGGCGCTACAGAAGGGGCCGGTCGCCCTGGACACATTCCCGGTGCCGTACATCTGCATGCCGATCTGTTGCGCAAAGCCGACGGTACCTTCAAGAGCGCGGAGGAGTTGCGGCAGCTCTTCCAGAACCACGGAGTGGTCCCCGAGCGCAGCGTCGTCACTTATTGCACCATTGGTGCTCGTGCAAGTGAGGCCGCACTTGTCTTGAAGTATCTGCTGGGCTATCCAGACGTGCGCGTGTACGATGGCTCATGGGCTCAGTGGGGTACACGGGCACAGACCCCTATCGAGATCTGAGGCTCAGTGGCCAACGGGCGCAGAGATGTAGCAGATTGTTTCTTTTGCCAGTGTGACGGGACTTTCCCGACACCACATTGACCTTTGTATTGCTCATGAGAAGCGGCCAAAGCGCTTAAAACTTCTAAAGCAAGTAGCGAAACGTGGAGGGACACTCTCAAATGACAGTGTCCCTCTCGGTCAAATTCTATTACCGCCGCGCTCATCTACAAGGGCCTTCGGAGTGATTCAAAATAGTTGAACCACACATCGTCACTTTCTTGGGTAGACGATTTCCTTTATCTTCTCTTTCACTTGACTTCATGATATACCCTGACTACACTATTCATGTGACCAAAAATTATAAAAGGAGACACTTAATGATTGATTCTCTTGCAACGGTATGCGTATTTGTCAACGATCAAGATAAGGCCAAAGCGTTTTATACTGATGTGCTAGGTTTTGAATTGCGACAGGATTCGCCGATGGGTGAGTCGCGTTGGATTGCCGTCGCGCCAAAGGGAGCGCGCACAGAAGTGATTCTGTATAAGATGGATGAAAACTGGCAGCACTACAGTCAGGTGCAAGGAAAATCGCAGGCGCTTACCTTCAATGTGACAGACATGACCGCGCTGCATGCTGATCTCAAAGCGAAGGGAGTGCGTATAACCCAGGAACCAGATCCGCAACCCTGGGGAACGTATATGATGATACTCGATCAAGACGATAATGCCCTGTTGCTGGTTGAACAACCCAAATAGCTTGTTACCTCGAAACGTTGATATCGGATAAGGATCAGTCTTTTCATCTTCTAGTTGAAGCTGGAAGCTGAGTATGGATGCACATACCCTGTACCGGTTGTACTCTCTATACGGAATCTCCCACCTAGAAGGCCAATGCGCTATTGCATCGAGTGCAATTCTAAGTGACGATGTAGTTGTAACAGAAATGAAAAGTAAAGGGGATTTGGAAAAGCTTTATGCTCTTCCAAATCCCTCGATGATCTTAAAGGTCAGTTCAACAGACTTATTTATACCTTGTCGGTATAGGTCTAGCTGAATGCGACCGAACAGAAAGGCTGCGGAACGCCCAGGCGCCCATCAGACCATGCCACGAAGTCGCGCGAGCCAGGTGTGTTGCTCGCCGTGTTGATGGTGTAGTTGTCCGTGTAATCGCCAAAGTTCGGAACAATATCCGAAGAGACAGAATTCCAGTCCGACGACACCGTGGTCACCAGGATGTTATGCGGTGTTGCAGTAGAACGTGCATTGACGTCCAGAGCGGCTGTCACATCGGTGATTGCAGTGTTCGCTGAACTACGACTATACCATGAGACATTCAACAGGCCATTCTGGTTCGTGTTGCGCAATCCTGGCAGGAAGTGCCAGCCACCTCTGTCTGAATTGAGAACAACAGGTGCAGCCGAGGTATTACCAAGGGTAACCAGGTTCATACTCTGCATCAAGATATCGCCACCGATATTGTAACGGGCATCATTCCAGACCATACTCACTGTGGTTTTAGCGTCGCTTACCGCCAGGCGCGGGAAATCGTTCATCGGGAAGCGATTATAACCTGGGATGAATGCGCCCTGCATCGAGGTGATATTGACTGCTTTTGTCGCCGCCGGGCCACAGGTGGCGGTCGGTAGCGTCAGACACGAAGCGGGAATATAGTTCATCACGTTCTGCACCGGACTCTGAGGACCAGGGAAGCAGCCGAAGCCTGAAAGTGCTGTTGACCAATTGTGCTCATATGCGACGTAGACGTCACCTTTTGCCGGATCAACCGCCGGGTATGCACCCTCGTTCTCGCACCCGGCTGGGTCGGTATCAGCTACAACCAGGTATGGCGCAGCCGGTGCCAGATCTGAACCGCTGCTCCCGTTGGTGCAGACTGGAGCGGCTGCTGTGCCACCTAATGCACCATTGCCAATGTCGCAGACGGCGAGTTCGATGATGTCTGTCGATGCAGAAAGATCGGGGGTGAACCCGAATTCCGTAAAGCTTGCATACAACAGCCCATGCTTCGTGTCAATCGACAGGAAATCCTTGTCCAGGAAGCTGCAGAAGGGAGGGGGGCCGAATATGGATGTGCACTCTGAACTGGATGCAATGATAATGGGCTGGCTGCAAGTCAGGGCTGCGCTTGGACCCTGTCCACTCGCTACACATGCGGCCATAGCGATCTGCGAGCGTTGATCAGCGCTACTGGAGATCGGGTCGAACAGGCTAGAGACATAAAAATATGTCTTTCCGCCATGCGTCCACGACTCGACACTGGGGTCGCCCTCGTAACTGGTATTGTTACAATCGGCGTTTGGCAGACCACCCAGGTCTGTGAAACTCGCGCCACTATTCGCGGAGAAACCAAAACCTGTGAGTTGCTCTTTGTTCTGTGGTGCACCGCATGCAGAGAAGAAACCGGTGGAATCATTCCAAGCCTCAACTGCGTAGTGCCCAGAGGCTGCAACGGAAGTTTCTGACTGTCCATACGCTCGCACACCACTTAGCGAAACATCCTCATTAGGATCAGCTGCATTCACATTAGGTCCGAACGATTTAATTGCTTGACGGCTATGGATAGCCGCACCATTAGCCTGCGCCCCAAAGCAATACATCTGCGCGCCAGATGAAGCCTGAATTGTCTTGCCCAGTTTGCTACAGAATTCACTTTTGGTCGTAGTGACGCTTGCAGCATGAGCCGCGTGCGTCGCACTAACACGCAAGAAAACGCCGCCTGCAAAAGCGACTACCAGGGTGAGAGCAACCACAACACTGAGGATGCTCTTTCGATTAACAAATCGACTCATTAAAAAAACTCCTACAATGTGTTTGTCTTCTCCTGTGTCATGTGCCTTAAGTGGGTGCCTTCGCTCTTCACAGTGTTCGCTCTATTGACAACCGCACTCAAACACAATGCAGTGGGAGAATTTCCAACAAAAATGAAATACGCAGATTTATACCACCAATCCTTTGCTGGTGTTAGAGATAAGCCTCTCACTCTATAATAGACCACTACACATATGAAAGTATAAGTAGAATGATAAACACATCCATAGATTTTTAAGAGCTACCTTATTAAGGAGCATTATAAGCAGCATAGCACTCCTTACTGTGCGCAAGCATAGTTCAAAAATGTAAAATTGTCAAGATAAATTTCATTAAAATTTTAAACGTGAATCTATATATAATGATATACTTTGAAACGTTTTGATACAAAAATATATGTTCGCTTGGCAGCTTGCCAGGAGACAATTTTGTATGAAGCTCTGCTTAACTTGAGAAATTAATGATCAAGTCATGTGGTAAGATAAAAGTAAACGGAGTTCCTGTACTGAAGCGCACATGTCTATGATATGTTCCCGGCATATTGCGCAAAAGGAGATCGCATGCGCGAACTGATTACTTTACACGTAAACGGCGAGTTTCATGAACTGGCAGTTTTACCTCATCACACCTTGCTTGAAGTTTTGCGTGAAGATCTTGGTTTAATCGGCACCAAGCATGGCTGTGAATTGGGGGAATGTGGCGCTTGCACTGTTCTCATAGATGGCTTACCTATTCTATCTTGTCTTACCTTGCCTCTCGAGGTGCAGAACAGCGAGATTACCACCATCGAGGGACTGGAAGAGAACGGTAAGCTTCATCCATTGCAGGAAACGTTTGCAGAGTTGGGCGCAGCGCAATGCGGCTATTGCACCCCGGGTATACTGCTTGCTGGGGTAGCTCTTTTGCAAGAACATCCTCAACCTTCACTTGAGCAGATGAAAGAGGCGCTTGCAGGGAACCTCTGTCGATGCACGGGCTACACGAAGATCTATGAGGCTATCGATGCGGCTGCTGAACGCCTGCATGCGGCAGGAGGGGTATCATGACGATTAAGGAACATGCAGGTATTGGACGTAATACATCTCGCGCATTTAAGTATATTGGAGCGCCCCTCCCTAAAGTCGATGCCTATGCGAAAGTTACAGGCCGAGCGCTCTATGCCGATGATATCATGCTTCCTCGAATGCTTTATGGACGGCTGTTGCGTTCTCCTCATCCACATGCGCGCATTATAGAAATTGATATACACCGTGCATTGGAATTGCCAGGAGTACTAGCCGTCATTACAGGAGAGGATTTGCCACAACGGTTTGGCATTCTCCCTTCAAGCCAGGATGAATATGCCCTGGCTATTGATAAAGTGCGCTATGTCGGCGATCCTGTTGCCGCCGTAGCAGCCGTTGATCCCGATATTCTCGATGAAGCCATCAAGCTTATCCAGGTCGAATACGAGATATTACCCGCGCTGATGACTATCGAAGAAGCTCTTGAACACCCAGAGGTCAAGATCAACGAGGAGGCCCGTATTGGTAATATTCACAAGGCTGTTTCGTATGAGTTTGGAGATATTGAGGGAGGATTTGCTGGGGCGGATTACGTGCGAGAGGACTGGTTTTTCTACGAAGGGAATAATCACGCGCCAATGGAGGAACACGCCTGTGTAGCAAATTGGGAACCCAATCCCAGTGATCCAGTTGGAGGTAAAATTACACTCTGGTCTTCTACGCAGACCCCACACTATGTGCATCGCGAATTGAGCAAAGTCATGGGGTTGCCACAATCACATGTGCGCGTTATCGCGCCTCATGTTGGTGGAGGATTCGGTGGCAAAAGCGATCCCTTTTCGCACGAAATGTGCGCTGCTGAATTGTCTCGTCGGACTGGCAGGCCGGTCAAAATCACCTGCACACGCGAAGAAGTCTTTTTGACACACAGGGGACGACACCCTGTCAAAATGTGGATTAAGACAGGCGTCAAAAAAGATGGAACGTTAACTGCCATGCACTTCCGCTCCTTTCTCGACGGTGGCGCATATGGTTCTTATGGCATCGCTACTACATATTACACTGGCGCATTGCAGACCGTGACATACAAACTTCCCTGCTACAAATTCGAGGGCATGCGTCTTTTTACCAACAAGCCTCCCTGTGGCCCCAAACGCGGGCATGGCACGACACAACCCCGCTATGCTGTGGAGGTGCATCTCGATAAAATAGCCCATGATCTTGCGATCGATCCCCTAGAGCTGCGTCGGCGTAACCTGATCGAACCAGATACGCGTACTGTGAACGGTTTGCGTATCACCAGTTGCGCTCTTGGGGAATGTCTCAAGGCTGTTGCCGAACGCTCCGGTTGGTACGAATTTCACGCCGAGCCAACCACGGTGTCTGATAAATCAGCGATGGGCGCGATAAATCGGCCCCTACGGGTGGTTGGGCATGAAAATGGAAATGTCGCTGAATCACCTATCAAACGCGGCCTTGGCATAGCCGCATCCTCGTACATTTGCGGTGCTGGTAAACCGATTTACTGGAACGATTTGCCTCATTCAGCCGTACAGATTCGCCTCGATCGTGGAGGAGGGATCACCGTTTATTGCGGCTCTACAGACATAGGCCAGGGATCGACTTCCATTCTTGCTTATATCGTTGCAGAAGAATTAGGGGTACCGCCTGAACATATTCACCTGGAAACTGCCGATACCACGCTGACACCGGTCGACCTGGGTTCGTATTCCAGCCGCGTCACATTCATGGCTGGTAACGCTGCTATCGCCGCCGCACGAAAATTGAAAGCACAGCTCTTCGAGTTAGCTTCTGAACAATTGCAAGTGCCTGTTGAGAATCTTGAAGCTACTGAATGCCTCATCTATGATACAAACGATCCAGGAGTAGCGCTGCCCTACGTGAAAGTCGTGCAGTTGACTGAGGCTCGTTACGGCGCGTTGGTGGCCGCAGGTTCATATGCTCCACCAGAAGACATTCATGGTGATTATAAAGGGGCCGGTGTTGGGCCTTCACCTGCATATTCCTACTCCGCATGTGTTGCGCAGGTAGCTGTCGATAGCGAAACAGGTGAAGTGGTTGTCGAAAAGCTCTGGCTGGCACACGATGTTGGTCAATCCATCAATCCGCTTCTCGTCGCTGGTCAGGTCGAAGGTGGCGCGTACATGGGTTTTGGTGAAGCGACAATGGAGCAACAGATCTTCCGTAGAGGACGGCATAAAATACCCTCGCTGCTGGATTATAAGCTTCCTACGACCTTCGATACACCTGAAATCGAGACCATCCTGATCGAAATTCCAGACCGCGAAGGTCCCTATGGTGCCAAAGAAGCGGGTCAAGGTCCCTTGAATCCAGTAATCCCCGCCATTGCCAATGCTGTTTTTGATGCTGTGGGAGTACGGATTGACGAAACGCCGATTACTTCTGACAAAGTGCTCAAGGCGTTGCGTGCCGAATTGCCAGGCGCTCGTTCCGCACAGCGTCCGCATGTTGAACCGATCGAGGTTGCTTCTGCCTGGCCAACGCGACTGATTACATGGCAACCTGCTGATATATCTCTTATTGCTAAGGATGGTGTGTAATGCTGCGACTTCCACCATTTCGTTACCTGGCTCCGAACGCAATCGAGCAAGCCGCGTATATGCTAGCCCAGGAGGGAGAACAGGCTATGCTTGTTGCTGGCGGCACCGATCTGTATCCCAATATGAAACGTCGTCAGTTCACACCACCAGTATTAATCGGATTGCGTGGTATTGCAGCATTGAAGCACATCAGTGGTTCTCCAGAGCAGGGCATGCGTGTAGGAGCGGGTGTGACTCTGACCACATTGGCAAATCATCCCGTCTTTATTGAGCACTATGCCGCGTTAGCAGCCGCAGCTGGTTCTGTTTCAACACCTCAACTGCGCAACATGGGTACGATTGGTGGCAATGTACTACTGGATACGCGCTGTAATTATTATAACCAGACCGAATTCTGGCGCCATTCAATCGATTATTGCATGAAGAAAGACGGTGAAGTATGTCTTGTTGCTCCGGGAAGTCCTCGTTGCTGGGCTATCTCTTCAGCCGATACCGCGCCAGTGCTGGTTAGTCTGGATGCGCAGGTGCGATTGGTGAGCGTACACGGCGAACGTGTCATGCCTGTTCGAGAATTGTTTCGTGATGATGGAATGAAACCCTACACCAGGGCCAATGACGAGATTCTCAGTGAAATCATCCTGCCGCCTGCCGATGGTTGGCGCAGTGTCTATATTAAATTACGTCGTAGAGGCTCTTTTGATTTTCCTATCCTCGGTGTCGCGGCTGCTCTCCGTTTCGCGAGTGATGGAACTGTTGCTGACGCACGTCTTACACTGGGTGCAGTCGCCTCACATCCAGTTGAAGCCACTGATGCGGTGAAAATATTGCTCGGCCAGTATCTTACTCCGGAGCTTATTTCGGAAGTAGCCACACTGGCTTCCAAACGCTCGAAACCGCTGGATAATGCCGATCTGACAATCAATTATCGCAAGCAAGTAACTCCTGTCTATATTCGGCGTGCTTTAGCTTCTTTCGTGTAGAAAGGAAGTATCTCCATGTCCCAACTGGAAAACGCTTCCCGTTCGCAAATAGAAGAGCATCAACTGGCACGGCTACAACTTGGGCTTTCACGTATTCTCCCTCATAATCGCTTCTATGAAGAAAAATTGCGCTCACATCAAGTCTCTATCTCACTCAGCAGCTTTGATGACCTATCGAGCTTCCCCTTTACAACCAAGCAAGAACTGGTTGCAGACCAGGAGTCGTATCCATTATTTGGTAGTAACCTGACCTACCCGATGAACGATTATATTCGGCTGCATCAGACTTCTGGAACAACTGGAAGACCTTTGAAGATCCTTGATACACAGGAGAGCTGGGACTGGTGGGCGGAATGTTGGATGAGCGTCTACCAGTCAGCAGGCGTAACACGTGATGATATCGTCTTTCTCGCCTTTAGTTTTGGCCCATTTATTGGCTTCTGGTCTGCTTATGAGGGGGCCAAACGGCTTGGCGCGCTCACCGTTCCTGGTGGAGGGATGGACAGCTTGCAGCGTTTGAGAGCAATTCAGGAAATTGATGCAACTGTGCTGGTGTGTACACCTAGCTATGCTTTGCATCTGGCTGAGGTAGCTCAGGAACACGGGCTTGATATGCGATTATCCAACGTGCGTATAACTATCCATGCCGGTGAGCCAGGTGCATCGATTCCATCCACACGAGAGCGTATTCAAAGCGCCTGGAATGCGCAAACCTATGATCACGCGGGTATGACAGAGATGGGAGCTTTCGGCTTCGCTTGCTCAGAACAGCAAGGTTTGCACGTCAATGAAGGCGAATTCATCGCTGAAATTCTTGATCCTGTTACCAACCAACCTGTACACGAAGGGCAAACTGGAGAACTGATACTGACGAACCTCGGACGTTGGGGTAATCCAGCCATCCGTTATCGCACCGGTGATCTCGTGCGCCATGGTGGCTATTCCTGCGCCTGTGGCCGCACGTTTCTCTTGTTTCCAGGCGGAGTTTTGGGGCGCGTAGATGATATGCTAATTGTTCGTGGTGTCAACGTCTATCCCTCAGCGTTGGCGAATATGCTCCATCGTTTTCCTGAAGTAAACGAATTTCGTGTCATCGTGACCAGCGAAGGTCCTATGGATGAGATTGCCTTACAGGTCGAGTGTCCGTCGTATTTGAAGTCAGCTATTGAAGACGAATTGCATATAGCCCTTAATCTACGGGTTCCTATCGAAACTGTAGAACCAGGAACACTGCCTCGCTTTGAGTTAAAGGCCAGACGTGTCGAAGATCGCAGGAACGGGGCTTAAACTACTCTCCACACATTATGTTTTGAGAGTTTCGGCGTTATTGGTTCATGTGACTTCATTCACAGTCAAAAGGTGAACTGTTGTACTGCAACGTTGCCCAAAATATGTTACTCTAAAATAGAGCGATATTCACTATTGGGTACTCTATATAATTTTATTGTTACAATTCGAAAATCAAGTATTCATTGTAAAAAAGAAATTGATAAACCACTAATGTGGTAGTTGAGTTCTCATCATCCAACAGAAGGGCTTTGAGCCTTAAAGGGTATATGCAGAATGGGGGACTCCTATGAAACGCTGTGAATTTTGCGGCTCAGAATCGCCGGATATCGCACAATTTTGTGGTAATTGTGGGCATATGCTTGCTGACAGTTACGCAACTGTGACGGATATTACCAATCCAGAGGCAACAGGTATCGTTGAACCTCAAACACCACCACTCTTCAGCAACCCACTGAATCCGAACATACAGGGTTCTGGAATGGTATGGCAAGACACTGATTCTACTCAACGAACCAGTTGGTCTGTTGAAGGTATAGATCGTTTAAATCCGCAATTCACACATCGTATTACTGATGAGAATGATGTTGTACTGCCTGATGTGCTTTTGCCTGGAATGTTGGCAATGCAGAACCAGATGCCATCCCCTGCGCAAGCTCCAATGGTCCAGGGAACTCCACAGTTTGGGGGAGTTCCATCTATTCAAGGAACCCCAGCGGCTCCGGGAAATGCTCCGCAATCGATACCTGGTCCTGCTGTTCATGGGGCTGCTTCACCTGCTCCCTCTTACGCTCCACAGGAAGCGCAGCCCAATCCCATACATTATCAGCAAGCACAACAACCCGCATATCAACCACCTCCACACCATTACCAGCCTGTGCATCAGCCACAAACTACCACACTTCCCAATGAGTTGGAGCATAAACATCATCATCGCCATCATACAGGACCTTTGAATGAACACAAACCACGTTCATCCAGGCTTCATCACCCCGCTGCTGTGACCTCAAAGGCAGGCATGAGTGTTGTTTCTAAATGGGTCATCTTCACTATAGCAGCACTCGTTATCATCGGATCAAGCAGTTTTCTTTTGGCGCACGCGCTTATGCCAACGACCCCTCCACCAGTTCTTATAATCACCGGCTCTAACGCGGTTAAGAATGGGGGCGTCTTGCACGTTCATGGACAGGGCTTCCAACCTGGTGATGGCGTTACACTTACGATTGATAATGGATTACCCGTCTCATTAGCTGGTCAACATGGAACCCAGGTTATCTCTCAGGGAACTGCAAGCAATGCGCAAGTAACAGGCTTGTCGCAGATGAACATCACAGGAGCATTACAGCCTCATTCTGCTAATAATTCAAACATCACTGTCAGTTCTACAGGAACCTTTGATGCCACCGTCACCGTTCCATCTAATTTGCAAGCGGGGAAGCATACCATTCATGCAACTGACAATCAGAGTTCGCTGAGTGCGAGTCTGCAATTTACGATCCCTTCAACTCAACTTGCTGTCAACCCAACAGCTCTTAATTTTGGTTCGGTAGGAGTTGGAAGAACGGTAAAACTTGTGGTGACGTTGAGTAACCAGGGGGGAGCAAGCCTGCCCTGGACTGCCACAGTTGGAGGCTCAAATTCGAACTGGCTGACAGTATCAAAGAGCAGCGATGTACTTGGAACGAATAGTTCGAGCGAACCCATTATTGTGACAGCTAACACCAATGGCCTATCAGTGGGTCCACACTCAGCTACGTTGCGCTTCCATTCAGCCAATGGAGATGCGCAAACAACAGTCACAATAAGTGTCATTTCAGTTGCGCAGAGTGGGCAGCAGGCAATATTGAATGTCTCCCAGCAGAGCCTTGATTTTGGTCAGCTACCAGCAGGCCAACAGTCGCAGCAGAGTATCTCAATTTCCAACCTTGGCAATCTACCTTTGCAATGGCAGGCCAGTTCGGATGCAGCGAGCGCAAACTGGTTATCCCTGGCTACGTCCAAAGGA
>DATMNR010000249.1:0-3560 GCA_035568795.1 Ktedonobacteraceae bacterium | reverse complement strand
TGGCTCCTTATATTTCATAATCTTTCGCCCATTTCACGCCTCTTTTTTGATTATTCTTTGTGGCATCAAGGCGCAACTTCGCTTTAGAGCCAATTGGGACTTCGTCCACCGGAACCAGGTACACCTTCCCTGTTTCAGGAGAATATACGCCAAAGAAATCAGCCTCCCCTTTGTAACCCTTCCTAATGTGCGGCTTACCTCCAACTCTTGCATAAGTGATTGCCGTGTTAAACTCCAGACATCCCCACTCTTCGACATAACGTGCAGTCTTGCACTGGATTCGAACGAGCTTTCCAGAATCATCGATTGCAATATCATAGCGATGGTCATGTCCCCAGGGTATCAGGCATTCATATCCAAGTTGAACGAGTCTCGCCAGGATCACGCTCTCAGTAATCTCACCTTGCTTAGCCGTATTTTTCGGCTTACCAAACAGTGGCATTTTACCTTTCTCACCCTGCACTTGATAACCTAAGCACGCTAAATGAAAGAGATGTTTTCGAACAGTATAGTCTCATCCACTTATTCTTTCATGATCGATGATATCGGTCACTGGCCGTTTATATACCTGAAAGCACGCGTAGATATTCTTCGAGTCCTGCAATCGCCTCTAATCGAAAGAGAGTATCTGGTTCCCCGAACCATTCCTGAACTCTCATATAAGCACTTTCCTGAGCTAGAGTGTTTGCTCATTGTTGTTTTCAGTTCATAGTATTTTCAATACCGCTCCCGGGGGAAATGAGGAAACATATGAGGAGAGCAGGGTTGAGAGACAAATCACTACCAACTAAAGAACAAATGGTACATCTATTACTGGACAATAATTGATATAAAAGGTCTGGTGTCATGATCTAACATACCCAACGTGCAGGTTTTTTTCGGCGGTAGGTCCGAAACCTTCTCTACGAGGCTGGTACCACTTCAAAGAGCTACGTCACACATGGAGGCAAGATTCTCAGTTTCTCCCTTATTCAATGGGAGGGCAAGAGTTGCGAAATTCTTGTACTAACTTCTCTACTTCAAACATGGGCATGTGCATAGGCGCGGGGGTGATTAAATTAAGATTGAGGATCTTCCGATTTAGTTCACGCAGCAATTGATCATACTGAGTAGTGGCTTTCTCAACTGCATCATGAAATGCCCGTTTCTCACTACCGAAAGGCGGTATACGCCTGGCGCATAAACTTTTCCTGTGTTGACGCAATTTTTCGAGTTTCTGCTGATTTTTCTCAAACTGGGTGCGAATTTCTTTTGCCAGTTCGACCTCCGGCGGAGCATACCCATTTTGTTTTAGTAAACTATACGCCAAAGCCTTGTCACCGCTAAAAGGGTTCTCATCGAGATTCAGAGGTTTCCCGCTGCCAGGCAGATTGTCAAAATCGCCACGGGCCTGTGCCTCGTGGATCTGCTCATCGATGTAATCAAAATACTGCTTGCCTCTAAATCTGCCAATTTTAGGAGTTACAGGTTCATCTGGCGGGTTATCAAGCGCTTTGCGCCAATCCTTGAAGTCCATGGTTCATTTTCAGTATCTAGATTTGACGTATTTGCCCATTAAGAAAGTTCAAAACATTGCTTGTAATACATATTATAGTGCCTGAAAGATTATCTATACAAATTGCTACAGGACTTCTCAACAGTTATTTCCTATATTGGTAACGTTGTCTTCATCACCTTGCGTGCAACTTCGTAAACCTCTTCAAGTGGAATGCCCTTTTCCAGAGCTATGCGCTGGCAGTCCTCATACTCTGGTGTGGCGCTTATAATGCGGTTACCAAGACGCTTGACTTTCATCGACATTGGACCAAATGGCGTCTCGATGCGCTCTAACACACGCTGTGCCTTGATGCGCTGTACCTGTGAAATTCGCACACCCAATGTACTCGATTCGCTAAGGAGCAGTTCGGACATGGTACTGCCATCCTCAACCCGACAAATAATAGTCAGCATTACGGCAGGCCTATTTTTTTTCATCTGAATAGGCGTGTAATTGACATCTAATGCGCCAGCAGAGAAGAGTTTATCCATTAACCCACCCAGGAGTTCGCCTGTCATGTTGTCAATGTTGCTTTCAATGACAGCGACCCAATCGCTATCTGTTAATTCGTTTTGTTGATTTGAATTTCCCGCCCTTCCCAGACAGACGCGCAGGCAGTTCGGCCATGGGAACAGCTTCCGGCCAAAGCCATATCCTACGCGCTCAATAAAAATGGCTGGAGTTTCAAATCTGGCCTGTGTTGCCAGAATTGCGGCGCCAGTTGGAGTTACCATTTCGCCTTCCGCGGGGCACGGTTTCCAGTGAGCCGGAACCTGGCGTAGAATCTCTAAGGTTGCCGGAGCAGGAACGGGCAAGACCCCGTGGGCAGTTTGTACATGTCCGCTGCTCAGCGGCAGAGACGAAGCATAGAGTTCGGCTATTCCCAGAGCTTCAAGAGCGATTGCTGCCCCCGTTATATCAATGATCGCGTCAATTGCACCTACTTCATGAAAGTGCACTTCTTCAACGCTTGTCCCATGAACAGTTGCCTCGGCCTTCGCAAGGCACTGAAAAATCGAGAGCGCGATTTCACGCACTTTAGGGGACAATGTAGAGGCATGTAGTAGAGTGACGATATCGGATATACTCCGCATTGGCGGTAAACGTGTATCCTGTGCGGAGAGAACCACATCAAAGCGCGAGCCGAGAATACCTTTGTCTTGAAAAGGTTTAAGCCTTAATTCATAACCCTGTAAAGGCAGGCTGGCCAGAGCATGTATCAAGAATTCAATTGAGAACCCTGCATCAAGATCGAGCAAAGCTCCCAGAAACATATCTCCACTGATACCGGAATGACAATCAAGGTATGCAATTACCTCTTGCATGGACGAATATCACAACCCCTTCCAGTTTTATAGAAGCGAGAAAGAATAATCAAGTACCCTCCTCCCATTGAGGTCTGTCGGGCACAGTTCTTCTCCCCGTTTGGACTGTGCCCCGACAGTGTCGCCTTCAATCATGAATAACCTTCATGTACGAGAATAGAGTGCCAGACATCTTTCTGCTCATCTGACATATATTTGCTTTGCTCAACGGCGTCCTGAAAGCTACGTGCATGCACATTTAAACCAGGCTGATCTTCTAATTGATAGATAGCAGGACTTTCCGCTACATCCGGTGTAAGTTGCTTCTGCTTCATAAGCCCCAGATACATTTCGATTGCGAACAGAGGTCGATGTATGGCCCTCGCTAAGCGATGACATAATTCCCGCGGAATCGTTGCAGCGTCAATACTATGCTGATCCAATTTTTTTAGAATATCCTGGCCAAGACCTATCTCCCGGGACACTTGAAAGAACGATTTATTCACACTTTCCGCAGCCGTCTGCAACGAATTCAGAGTGTTACTGGCCTCAGAATCAGCATACACCGCATTTTTCCAGGCTTCATCAAAAGCAGCACGAGAAGTTTGAGAAAGATGGGGTAAGATTTCGCTTTCCTGGGTAACATCAACTTCAATAGCATGATAGTAGGTTACAAAATCTGCGATCATATCTGCATATTGCGGATAACGTGACAGGTA
>DATMNR010000248.1:0-8195 GCA_035568795.1 Ktedonobacteraceae bacterium | reverse complement strand
CCACCCCCTTGATAATCTTAGTATACATCTTTTCGACAGCAAACTTGGAGAAACACTTCTGACTCTTGCCGTTTGCTCTGTCTGTTTTATTTGCCTACCATTGCGATGCAAACGTTACAAACGTTACAAACGTTACAAACGCTACAAATGATGCAAACCCCATTGCAAGTAATCAGAAATATAGTTATGGCCCTTGCGGCATTGATTCCAACTAGTAGGGAAAGAGAGAACAAGAAGAGAAGTAGAGCCAGCTAGCGCCCAATATTATTCACTATCCGTGCATGATTTTCTGCTTTTCTGCCTCAAATTCGTCATTTGTTATGAGACTAGAATCCCTCAAGTGTCCAAGGAGTTTTAGCTGCGCAAGTCTTTCGTTTTCACCACTGGCTGCAGTTACTTGCTGGTTAGAAGTGACCGTTGGTGCCTGGTACTGCGGCGGTGGTGGCGGTTGGTATTGCGGCGGTTGATATTGGGGCGGTTGTGGTGGCTGATATTGTGGTGTTTGTGAAGGCTGGTATTGCGGTGGCTGATATTGTGGCGCTTGCGGCGGTTGGTATTGCGGAGTCTGATACTGTGGTGGCTGGTATTGCGACGCTTGCTGTGACGATTGTTTACCCATCAAGTAGCCTATTCCGCCTGCCATCAGATCACCTATCAACCCACCTCCACCCATACCCATCCCATAACCTCCCATTGGGAATAATGGAAAGCCCCGTCTTCGCATGTATCCTCCTCCCCAAAATGGTCCTCTTCTGTACATTGTAATCCTCCTTTGCTTATCTTCTCATCTGGATGAATAACTCTAGCACTCCTGGCTTTGTTGTTGAGCTGCTTCCAATTCAGCTTCTAGTTTCTCCATTGAAGCCTGTGGTACCATTCCCCCGGCGAGAAGTACCGCTCCTGCCCTGTTAAGACCCGCTGTCAACTTGAGGAGCCACGCGTGTTCCAATAATACAATTACCGCCGATGTATCGGGGGGAATCGTTCCGGTGAGAAGCACGATGTCTTCTGGTGTGAGTAAACCCATCAGGTCTTCCTTAATAGGATCGAAGGCAGCCAGTTCATCATCGTTCAAGTCGTTTACTTCCAGCACCGTTACCGTACCATTAACATCCTTTCTAACAAAAAACAAGTCTACAACTCGAATGAGCCCCTTCTCCTGGATGGAATTCAACTCAGGCACAATCTCGCTCGTAAATTGATGACCTTTACATCCGATAACTACGAATTCAAGTGGGCCTATGGTCATTTTCTCACTCCTTCGTTTTTGATAGGTTGCTACCCAAAGACTAACACTTTGACCCGTCTTAGATTATATCTCAATTGTACTGTATGGATTCGACAGGAGAAGCCCGAGAAGTCGCAAGGTATTAACGATGCAGTATGGTTCATAGTTTCTGAATTCCCAAACAGTGTCATCTTGAGCGAGGCCTGTCATTCCGAGGTATGTCATCCTGAGCAAAGCGAAGGATCTCTCAGCCCTAACACCGGAACATGAGCTTCATAAGTTTCCAAACGATGTCATATTCCCGATCAAAGCGAAAGATCCCACTTGATTGATACGGCCTGTTTTCTGGCCACTGCGCAAGAGAACTAGAATACTAGCGACTCGCAGAACGATTTGAAGCACCCTCATGCCGTAATCGCCCTGCTGATGCCGCTCTGGGCTTTCTCCTGGTCGTCCGGTACTGCGGCTCAGAGGCAACAAAAGCATGTACTTTGCGCTCGCCTGTGTTTCTAGCGAAACTAGGCTGCCTTCCTACTCCTCGCCTACCATATCTCTCCTTAGAGGAAAATGAGCGTTCTGGCTGCGATACAGGTCTGCGGGCTGTTGCTCCACTGGTAACACTATCTTTCTGTCGTCTCTTTGCGCCGGATACCGTCGGGCTATCCTGCTTTGACAGTGCCTCTCCACCAGGCCTCTGATCCGAGGTGCTATGCTTACGATCAGGTTTTGGCTGCTTTTCACCATTCTTCTCATGCACCTGAGCTGTTGGAGTTTCTGATCGTGGGGTCGACATTATATTTGTGGTTTCCTCGTCAATCGTGAGACGCTGCAGTGCAACCTTCTGCCCTAAGTTGCGCGCCATAATCCGCCATTTGGGCATATCTGAAGGCACCAACAATGTAATTGCCTTGCCTTGTCGCCCCATTCTGCCTGTACGGCCAATGCGGTGTGTAAAAAGGTCGCTTGATTCCGGCAATTCGTAGTTGATAACCTGATAAATCCCTTGAATATCCAATCCCCGCGCGGCAACATTTGTAGCAAGCAACGTCTGTACATGCCCACGACGAAACGCCATAAGCACTTCTTCACGCGCGCGCTGGCTCTTGTTTCCATGTAGAGTTCCCACTGTAAATCCAAGCTTGCTTAGTTGTTTGCCTAACTTCTCGACGCCGTATTTCGTCCTGCCAAAGATAAGGCTGCTTTCTCCTTCCGCGGATTGCAATAGAGTACAGAGCGCTGCCATTTTCTGTTCTTGAGGTACCTGGTAGGCAATCTGCTCAATACTGTTTAGCGAAACTGTAGTATCTACTTTAACTGGATTCTTGAGGAATTTTTTCTCCAGCTTTGCAATCCAGTCCGGCATTGTTGCTGAAAAGAGAGCCGTTTGTCGGGTTTCAGGCGTTGTTGTTAGTATCTCTTCAATAACTGGTGCGAAACCAATATCCAGCATCTGGTCTGCCTCGTCCAGTACGCACATCCTTAGTTCGCTCAGCACCAAATTACCGCGATCTAGCAAATCCTTCACTCGTCCTGGTGTACCAATAACAATCTGCGATCCATGCCGTAGCGCTGCGATTTGACTTGCATAGGGTCGTCCTCCAACCAGCAATGCTGTTGTCAGCCGTCGACTGGTTGCAAGCATGCCCAGCACAGCGTGTACCTGAACCGCTAGTTCGCGCGTTGGCAAGAGCACAAGCGCCTGCACTACTCGTTTATCCCTGGCTAACCTTTCCACCAGGGGAACGCCATAAGCAAGCGTTTTGCCTGAGCCGGTAGCCGATTGTCCTACAAGGTCATTCCCGGCTAGCAGTGCCGGAATTGCCTCGGCCTGAATAGGCGTTGGCTCTGTAATCTCCATGATTGCTAGTGCTTCGCGCGTTGCAGGCTGTAAATTGAATTCGTTAAAAGTTGGCATAAAAATCCTTTCGGCCAATGCGCCCCTATTGGACGTCTTATAGCTCCCTCAAGGCAAAGTGCCCACAGGGAGTATCAGGAGCAGGCCGTAGGATACGGAAGCAATGCTGCTAGCTGATATCAAGTTTGAACTTGCGTGCAGGAAGAGATTATTCTACAGAGGATTGCTCAGAGCTCTTTAGCGTCTTTATCGAAAAACAGGCTATGTATATAGCCTGTTCCATGCCATGCAAACAATTATAACCATTGCATTATACATGCTTGATAGTTAATCGTCAAGCCGAACTCAAAAAATGGCACTATATCAACGCGTCCCTAAAATAATCTCGACTGTAAGCTGGTCAAGTCTTTCATAGTGAAAACCTCGCTGCCCAAGAACATCTGGATCAAATACAGCCTCTTTTAATTGTCTTACCACATTTGCACTATAGCCACTACCTAACAACTTTTCGTAGGTCGAATCTCCGCTATTGATTTCATGAAGCAGTTGCTGTATCTCCGTATCCGCCTGAAAGCGCCGTACCTTCTCTTTGAACATGTTGTAAGTTCGCATACAACCCAGGGCAAAATCCCATACGCCCTCTTCATCCTCTGTGCGGTAAGCATGAGCGTCAAAGTGTCGTGGGCCATTGTACTGCTTCTCTTCCAATAACTTTACCAGAAAGAACATGCTCTTGATATTCTCACTACCAAAACGTAGATCCTGATCAAAACGTGGTCCTTTCTGATCATTCAGGTCAATATGAAATAGCTTATTTGCCTCTATGGCTTGTGCCACACCATGCACAAAATTCAAACCCGCCATGTGTTCGTGTGCAACTTCAGGATTGACACCTACCATCTCTGGGTGATCAAGCGTAGAAATAAAAGCGAGCATATGACCAATTGTTGGTAAATACGTATCAGAGCGTGGCTCATTAGGTTTAGGCTCTAAAGCAAAGCGCAGTGTATAACCGTTGTCAATGGCATAGCGACATAAGAAATTGATGGCATCTCGCATTCGTTGAATTGCCACAACCGGATCTTTGCTTGCCTCTGAATCAACTCCTTCACGGCCACCCCAAAATACATAGGTACTCGCTCCCAATTCAACTCCCAGATCAATTGCGTGCATCGTCTTCTGCAAAGCATACGCACGAATTGTCGGATCAACGCAAGTGAAAGCTCCATCCTTGAAGACAGGATGGAAAAAGAGATTTGTGGTTGCCATTGGCACCACCATGCCATTATCGCTCAAGGCCTGTTTGAACTCGCGCACAATCCGACTTCGTTCTGTTGGTATTGCGTCTATGGGTACCAGGTCATTATCATGCAGGTTTATTCCCCATGCTCCCAGTTCTGAAAGTCGCTTGACACTCTTTACTGGGTCAAGAGCAGGACGAACGAAATCGCCGAAAGGATCACGACCACGATTTCCAACCGTCCAGAGTCCAAAACTAAATTTATCCTCTTTTCTCGGCGCGTACTGATCGCTGGCATTCTCTCGTGCCAATTGTGCTGGTAGTGTCATACGTATTTCCTTTCAGTCTCTTGACTATCGTCGTAATAAGAAAAGGCTTCCCCTTCTCTCTTAGATACAGGTATATAGTATTTTATCCCATCTTATTAAATAAGTGTTGTACTGGTTATATCGATATCCACGTTCTTAACAAGTGCCAATCACAGCTCTGCTTCGCCTTTATTGAAAAAGATAACTTGGGACCACCATAAACTTAGCCAGAGTGGTCATGGCCGCGGACGCATCGTCTTGCACATCTCATAATAAGTGACAGATAAGCAAGAGTTAAATTTTCTCAATCGAGTATCTATTCATCAAGGTCACGTTCTACCTGACATGTTTTTGTTCTGTTCATTCCGTTTTGTGGAGGCAATCATGCTTTAAGCTCAAGAGCTTCAATATGGTATACTGCAAAAACCACACTAGATGGGTGCAATAAAGGAATGGATGAAGCTCAGTAAAGAAAGAGAGCAATATGCATGATGCAGCCACCATCGGTCATCTGCGCCGGTATTTTGGTCGCTGATCTCTTTGTACCCCCACTTGAAAGGCTCCCTACTGGAGGAGATTTAGTTGTCACGGAAGACTTTCTTGTTCAACCAGGTGGCTGCGCAGCCAACACGGCTATATCACTCGCGAAATTGGGGGTATCAGTCAGTGTCGTCGGCAAAGTAGGCAAGGATCTATTTGGAGATGCAGTCGAACGGGATTTGCAGAACAATGGCGTAAGAACCGACGGATTACGCCGCTCATCCACACACGGTACTTCAAAGACCGTCATTTTGCCGGTCGTTGGTGAAGATCGGCGCTATATCCATACTATCGGCGCTAACGCTGATTTAACAGTGGAAGATATCTCTGTCCCGTTAGCAATGCAAGCACAAGTATTTGCACTGGGAGGCTATTGCGTGCTTCCCAGGCTCGATCCTCAGCGCATCGCCACTTTGCTTAACAGCATGAGAGAAAATGGGGTCCGTACAATGCTTGATGTTGTGGTTCCAGCGAGTACCGACCACCCAACTCTTGACGATCTCCGGCCAATCCTTCCTTTTATCGATGTATTCATGCCTAATATCGAAGAAGCAGCCTTACTGACGGGCGAAACCGATCCAGGGAAGCAAGCAGAACTTTTCTTGCATGCGGGATGTAATATCGCAATCATTACTAGAGGAGAGGATGGCGCATTGCTTATGAGCACCCAGGAAACGCTTGAGGCTCCAGCATTCCCAGTTGAAGTCGTCGATGTCTCGGGCGCTGGTGACGCATTTGTCGCGGGTTTTATTGTGGGCCTTCTGGAAAAATGGACAATGGCAGAATCTTTGCGCTTTGCCAGCGTGATCGGTGCTTCTGCTTGCACCCACTTAGGCTGTACTGGAGGCGTCTTCACACGCGCAGAGGCAGAGGCATATTTACAAACGCATCAGTTACCGATTACTTCCTACAATACAGCATGAGTTGTCCATTACTTTCTCTCTATCGCACTTAGAGGTTTGCACGATGATTGTACCATTACCCTACCTCCTTGCAAAGGCACAAGAAAGTGGATACGCTCTAGGCTATTTCGAAGCTTGGGATAGCTATTCACTTGAAGCGGTGATTGAGGCAGCCGAGGCTGAAAATGCTCCTGTCATTCTTGGCTTCGGCTGTATGCTGGTTTCCGAAACCTGGTTGGATACGGGCGGCATCGGGATACTCGGAAATACCGGCCTGACTCTAGCAGAACGAACATATCTGCCCGTTTCTCTTTTACTGAACGAAGCACATACCTATCAACAATGCCTTACAGGAATTCAGGCTGGCTTTAATGTGGTAATGCTCGACACTTCTGCTTGGCAAGTTGAACCTGCAATTGAGCAGGTACGTGAGCTTGTCGGTGTCGCACATGCCCAGTATGTAGCTGTCGAAGCAGAACTGGGCCATCTTCCAGACGCAACAGAGCAAGGCATCGACGCTTCTTTAGCTTCACTCACAGACCCCGAAGAAGCGGCGTCATTTGTTGAGCGAACAGGCGTCGACTGCCTGGCTGTGTCAATTGGCAACGTGCATCTTCTTACACATGATCATGCTCACGTTGATTTGACGCGCCTGGCCGCCATTCATGAACATACCTCAGTGCCGTTGGTTATTCATGGAGGCACCGGGTTCCCCCCCGAAGCAATACCTGCAGCAATACGCTACGGTGCTGCTAAATTCAATGTTGGCACGATCCTCAAGAAATCTTTTTTTGCCGGTATACGCGAGTCAGCACTGGCTTTCGATGGTTCTGCTAATATACACGACATACTAGGTTCCCATCGGGAGCAGGATTTTCTTCTTGCTGGAAAAAGTTCTATGCAAGAGAAAGTACAAGAATATTTACAGCTCTACGGAAGCAGCGGTCGCGCCGGCGGTATGTAGGGACGAGGGTAGTGAAGGCATTCATTCTAACATATTCGTCCAGGAGAACTGCAAAGGTTGACGTGAATGCAGATGGAATGCAAAGCACGTGCTTGTCATTCTTCGCTGACGCTCAGAATGACAGTGGTGGCCGATACGTCTTTCTTCGCTAGATGTGCTGATAGTTCAATATGTTGGAATCAATGGGGCGATGAAGGGCGGCTGAGTGAACCTTTAGTCGTCTCCGGATGAAGAAACGGACGCTATTGACATGATGTATACACAAAGGAAAGGAAGCGAGGTATGAGCATATTCGACGAACTGGGTACGGAAAAGGTACTCTCATTATACAAGCGTATGACACTTCTTCGACGTTTTGAAGAGCACGTCTACTTTTTGTTTTTGCAGGGAGAGATACCAGGAACCGTTCACCAGTATCAAGGACAGGAAGCAGTTGCTGTAGGCATATGCGACCATCTTTCCTCCTCAGATTGGATTACCTCAACGCATCGACCTCACGGCCATGCTCTTGCCAAGGGTATAAGGCCACGCGAAGCTCTTGCCGAACTCTATGGCAAAGCAACTGGTTGCTGTAGTGGGAAAGGTGGCTCCATGCATTTAGGCGATCCTACTGTTGGAATGGTGCCAGCCATTGCTATTGTCGGAGGAGGTAATTCTGTGGTCACGGGAATGGGGTTGGCCTTTAAGTTACAGCAAACTAAACAGGTGGCAGTCTGTTTCTTTGGAGAAGGTGCAACTAACGAGGGGGCCTTCCACGAAAGCCTGAACTTTGCCGCAGTACAACACCTCCCAATCGTTTTCGTGTGTGAAAACAATATGTATGGCGCCTCGACGGCCTATCACAAAGTCTCACTCGTTGAAAACGTCGCTGATCGCGCTCGCGCTTATGGAATTAACAGTGAGATCTTTGATGGCATGGACGTGCTTGCGGTTCACAAAAGCGGAGGCGATTCAATTAGTGCTGTTCGTATGGGACAAGGACCCATTCTGCTGGAATGCAAGACATATCGTTTTGTAGGCCATAGCCGTAATGATGCGCGAGGCTATCGGACGAAAGAAGAGGAAGCCCATTGGAAAGAGCGCGATCCAATTACACGCCTGCGTAACACGCTCATTGCTGAGGCGAGTATCAGCGGGTCTGTTTTCGATGAGATCGAG
>DATMNR010000247.1:0-5508 GCA_035568795.1 Ktedonobacteraceae bacterium | reverse complement strand
TTGGTTCCGCACACATGCCACCAGCGGAATATAACCAATCGTTTAGTTCTTCAGCAATGTCTTTTGCTTTTTCGGTGCTATTGACACGTAAGGCTCGTGGCCCAAATTTCTGCGTGTGGCTCGCCAGCTCAATGGTGTGTTCGATGAGTCGTCGATCCATTCGATTGGGGGCTTCCAAAGCTCTGGCTGCATCTTCTTGCTCCTTACCGTTTCCTGGATAATGGCCACAAATAACAAATATTCTTGACATTTCTGCTATCTATGTTATCATATGCAGAGAGGAGAATACTTCAGATCAGAGAACGGAAACGCTCTGTCAAGGAGCGGGCTCTCTCTGCTTGAGGTGAAGAAGAATATACCTAGAAAAGAGAAGCATTGAGGAAAGGTATCTCGTATGAAGAAGGATGAGCAGTTGCTGTATGCAGATCACATCAGGCATTTTTACACCCTGCGATACGGTTTTCCTCCCATGGTAGGTCGCCTGCTCGGCTACATGCTGGTCTGTGTTCCCGAGAAGCAGTCAATGAGCGAGCTTGCTGATGCGCTCATGGCAAGCCGCAGTGCCATTGCTGGTGCGGTCCAAACGCTGGAGCATTACCACTTTGTCAACCGAACTCGCGCTGCTGGCCAGCGAAGCGATTCGATCAGTATCAATCCGGCTGGTATTGAGGGGAAAGGATTTGATGCGACAGTCTACCAAGAGCAGGCTGCCCTGTTCCGAGAAGGTCTGAATATTTTGAAGGACAAGGGGCAAGACCAGCGCATCTCTCTGTTAGAGGAAGCTGCCGCACTTGCTGAATTCTTGGCCGAGCAGATACCCGCCCTCCATAAAGAATGGGATAAACAGCGCGATGCGCTCCGGCTTCATCGTTGCAAAGCAACGAGCAAAGATGTTGTTCAATAGGAGCATGATCATGCTGAAGAAGAAGTCAAAAAAAGCTATGGGTGTTGAGGAATATGTCCTGATCAACGGAATTTATCAATATCTGTTTCATTCTGGGACAACCGATGAAAATCCAGTCCTGTTGTTTTTGCACGGTGGACCTGGAAGTGCAGCATCCCTTTTCGCACACGCATTTCAAGAAACATGGGAAGAACTGTTTACCGTGATCCATTGGGACCAACGTGGGACGGGAAAAACGCTGACGAAGAATCAGGAGAACTATCCGACTCTTGAGGTGCTCCTCCAGGATGTCTTGGAAATTGTTCACTATCTCAAGAACAGATATCACAAACAGAAGATTGTTCTCCTTGGTCATTCCTGGGGAAGTATTTTAGGGAGCCTCTTTGTCAAACAACACCCAGAAGAAGTAGCGTATTATATTGGAGTAGGACAGGTGATTAATAAACTGGCTAGCGAGCATCTCAACTATGCACTAGTGAAGAAGGCCATTGTACAAACAAATGATCAAGGCGCTCTGAAAAAGCTTGAGGCTCTTGGTGACTATCCAGGGGAGCAATTAGATACGCAATGGCTGAAGAAATCGCTCCAACTCCGCAAACTTCAAGGAAAATATCATCTCATGGTGAAGACGAATGTCTCCCCGTTGAAAACGCTTTTGACCAGCCCTCTTTTGACATTCTCCGACCTCTCCGCACTGCTAAAAGGGAATAGAGCAAATAGAGAATTGATGGCCTTTTCAGGAAATTTCGATTTAAATGCAGAGCCAGCAGAATACAAAGTATCTATCTATTATATTGTCGGCGAACATGACTGGCAGACTCCCTCTATCCTTACTCAAGAATACTTTGCGAGAATCAATGCCCCTGATAAAAAGATCTATACCATACCGAATGCTGGACACATGCCCATGGTAGATCAACCCACTCTCTTTCTTCATATTCTCTCAGAAATTAAAAACAGACAGGATAATGAGAAAGAAATAGAACAGGAAATATGAGACGAATCACTCACTTTTCATCGTTTTGTTTCAGTTGCCTTGATCCGATGATATACGAAACTGCTGATGTCAAAAGTCCTACTATAAATGCCACAATGACAGTGATAATGGTTGTTTCAAGTTCAATAGGCATTGGGTTCTCCTTGAAAATAATTTCTGTCTTTTCGATAATCCCAACGTAAACAAGTATGTTTCATTCTGCTTACGATTTTACATGAATGCTCATAGCGCCTAACCGCCGCATTTCGGGCCAGATAAGTGCAACCAGCAGCACCACCAGAATCGTACCAATGCCACCACCGACGACCGTAATGACCGGGCCAAGGAACTGCGCAACCAGGCCGGACTCGAAGCCCCCGAGTTCGTTAGATGCGCCGATAAAAATGAAATTGATGGCTGAAATGCGGCCAAGCAGGGCATTGGGCGTACGCGTCATCAACAGCGTACTGCGAATGACGACGCTGATGTTATCGAATCCACCCAGAAGGGCGAGCATCAGCAGTGAGAGCCAGAACGAACGCGATATGCCAAAAACGATGGTCGCCACGCCAAAGCCGGTCACGGCCAGTAGCAGCGTTCTCCCGGCCCTCTTGAACGGTGGCATATGCGCGATGGCGAACGACATACACAGGGCGCCGATAGCGGGCGCGGCTCGCAGCCAACCGAGGCCCGCCGGGCCAACGTGCAGGATATTCTTTGCATAGATGGGCAGCAGCGTGGTAGCTCCACCTAACAGTACTGCGAACATATCGAGCGTGATGGAAGCCAGGATGACCCGGGTGCTGCGCAGGAACTTCAAACCCTCTCCCAGTGATTTCAACGTAGTTGTCTCATGCCTGGGCGCAGGCTGCCTGATCTCTCGTAGGAAGAAAAGCAGGCACACGAAAACCAGGATCATTCCGGCGTTGATCGCATAAACAAGGGTCGCGCCTCCCAGTATGGCAATCAGTAGGCCACCCAGGGCCGGGCCAAGTACTGAGGCCAGTTGCCCAGCGCTGCTATCCCACGTCACGGCATTCTCGAAGGCGTTCTCCTCAACAACCTGGGGAACTAAAGTAGCAGCGGCAGGACTATTGAAGGCAGTTGCACACCCATACAGCATCAGACAACCGTAAACCAGCACCAGCGATCCCCGTGTATAGGATAAGGCTGTCAGCCCAAGCGATGCCAACGCCAGGAAGACCTGCGAGATGATAACGATGTATTTTCGATTGAAGCGATCAATGATGTGGCCCGCCGGCAAGGAGAGGAAAATAACGGGAATGACCAGCGCCAACCCAACGCCGCCAAGCACAAGCGCGGAACCTGTCTGCTCGTAGAGCTCCCAACCTATGGCGACATCGATCATCCTCTCGCCCAGCCCGACAATAAATATACCAATAAGTAAGAGACGGAAACCACTGAAACGTAGAGCCTGGTAAGGATCGTGGGTATCGGACACGCTACTCCTCTATTGGATCATGATGAAAAGAGTATAACATAGTTCCTCACGAAACCTCGCCACGACCTGCTGGATCTTCGGCGAAGTTGATGAAAAACACAGGTAGCTTGCTTAGAAAGCCCAGAATTTAATACTTCTTTGATTGCCATTGGGGAGAGGAATGATACACTTGCTCTATCTTGGACACAGAAGGACCTGATGGAAGGAGTGTCCCCATGGCAAACCCAACGCTGCTCCCCGATCCCACCTGTTTACATCTGAAATGTTTAGAGGCATCTACATCGGTGAGTACCGCTCTCGTGGAAACGACCTCCTCAGAAACCCTCTGCCCTGTGTGTCATTTTCGTTCAGAAAAAGTCCATTCTCGCTATGTGCGTCTGCTGGCTGATCTCCCTTGGATGGGCTGCGCAGTGCGACTGGAATTGCATGTGCGTCGCTTCTTCTGCACCAACCAGGAGTGCGCTCGCCAGATTTTCACGGAACGGCTTCCGACCGTGGTTGCTCCCTACGCTCGCCGAACCACCCGGCTCACCGACATTTTTACCCTCATCGGCTTTGCCTTGGGAGGGGAAGCCGGGAGGCGGCTGGTGGCAGGCATGGGCCTTGTCACCAGCCCTGATACGTTGCTCCGGCTGATCCACGCCGCGCAGGAATCCTCTCATACTACCCCTCGCGTACTGGGAGTGGATGACTTCTCGTTTCGGCGTAGGGTCTCCTTCGGCACTATCCTCATTGATCTGGAAAAGCGCGTGCCAGTGGACCTTCTGCCTGATCGAGAAGCCGAAACTTTTGCCAAGTGGTTGAAGGCTCATCCAGGCGTGGAAATCATCAGTCGCGATCGTGGAGGAGATTACGCGAAAGGAGCCAAACAAGGCGCTCCCAATGCCAAGCAGATAGCCGATCGCTGGCATTTATTAAAGAACCTTTCAGAGACGATGCAGAATTTCTTCCTCAGAAAGCCATCCCAACTCAAAGCCGCAGCGCCGATCCAGCCAGCACCTGCCTCCATCGCAGAGGAAGCCTCACCTGCCCTTCCCTGGTATACAGGACAAAGCAAACGAAAGGCGGGAGAAGAGCCAACAGTACCATCAAGAGCGTGTGGAACGCTATCACCAGATCCACGAGTCTTCCCGCCAAACAGGTGGACGTGGCCAACATTGCGCGCCAGGTGGGACTCTCCCGCCAAGGGGTCTATACCTATCTCCAGATGAAGCAGCCACCAGAACGGACGCGGATTCATCAGCCAGGTGGGTCACACCTTGAGCCTTATAAAGCGTATCTCATCCGAAGATGGAATGAAGGGTGTCGGAATGCTCAACTCCTGTATCGCGAGATCAAAGCGCAAGGATATACTGGCTCTGACACTGCTGTGGGTCGCTTTATCGCCCCCTGGCGAGCACTGCTGGGTCAGGCGCGCAGTTTCAAGCAAGTCGAGCCGCAGCCGCAAACCATGATCAACCCAGATGAAGGGAAGAAAAAGCGACCTCCCACCGCCTTGCAGGTGGCTCATTGGATCACCTTTAGAGAGGAGCAGCGCCTCAATTGGCAAAAAGACTATCTCAAGCGTCTCTGCGAGACAGATCAAGACATTGCACACACCTATGAGCAGATCCAAGACTTCACGACCATGCTTCGAGAGCGGCAAGGTGAGCAATTGGACTCCTGGCTCAAGCTGGTTGAAGAGCAGGGAGTTTCTGAACTGCAAGGTTTTGCGCAATCGCTCAAAAAAGACTATGATGCGGTCAAAGCTGGACTCACCCTGGAATGGAGCCAGGGTCAGGTGGAGGGGCAGGTTCATAGGTTGAAGCTCCTGAAACGACAAGCCTACGGTCGGGCGAGCTTCGAGACGTTACGCAAGCGGGTGCTGCGGCGCGCCTAGTAATAGCTCCCAAGGCAGGCACATCCCTGAATCATCAACTTCGCGGAAGATCCATGATGGGTAACACATGTTGCAAGTATTCCGTGCGATAAAAAGTGACAGGCTGAGCAGAGAGCACCTTCTCCGCGCAGATTGCCCGTGGACGTTTCTCGTTCTTGCTTCTCGCGCATGAGCAAGAGGCGAGACGTTTTTTTCTGATCAGAGTGGTACAATGTTTCTCGATGAAAGGCGGGAAACACCTCTGGCGAACGAGATGAGTAAGCCAGAGACGAGTGACTGCGCACGTT
>DATMNR010000246.1:0-4967 GCA_035568795.1 Ktedonobacteraceae bacterium | reverse complement strand
TAAGTGTTTTCTGGCGTTTTCGTTCGTCCCGTGGCATATCGTCTTTGTCCTTCTCCTGAGAGATTATGTGTTTTCGTGTGTGTGATGGCTTTATTGTACCAGCCCTTGCAAGAGTCTTTTGCTTCCTCATGTCGTCAATATCTCGCTCCACTGGCTGGTAAAGCGATTTGAGAGCTTCAACTGCCGCATCTTCCAACTTCGCGTTATGCCCTGGATGGCGAATAGAAGCGTATTATGGCCGTAGATATTGTTGAGCGCGTCAACTATAGCCATGAAGCGAGCCTGCCTGTAATGCTCTACCAGTGAGAAGTTCCCGAACAGGTCAGGTTGTAGAAAGCTTTGAGGCGTGATCCTGCTTAGATAGACGCCTGCCTTGTAGTAGCTGTATCCCTCCTGGTAGATCCTCTTCAATCCTTTGAACGCATATTTTAGGAGATCAGGAGTAAATGCGGTGGGATAGGGGAAGTTTATCGTAAAGGAGTTGGAATACTGTGCTGTGTCGGTCTTAAAGGAGTTGGTTTTTATAAAAATGGTGAGACGCGATGTTAACGAGTCTTGCTGTCGCAGCTTCTCCGCTGCCCGCGCGACATAATTGGCAATTGCCTCTTCCATCTCACTACGACTCTTTATTTCTCTGCCAAAAGTTTTTGAACTCATGATGCCTTGCTTGGGAGGGCGTTCGGTTTCAAGAGGAATACATGCTATGCCTCGCAACTCTAAAACGATACGCTCACCCGTAACGGTCAGATATCTCCTGATCCACTTCTCATCGGCATACTTTAAATCTTTAGCTGTGAGTATACCGTGATTGCTGAGAAAGTGAGCATATTTGTGGCCAATGCCCCATACGTCTTCGATAGAGACGGTTGCCAGGCACGCATCGACTTCTTGATCTGAGAGGGTGCTGAGGTCTAAGACGCCTTGATAGTGCACATCTTGCTTGACGATCTCATTCGCGATCTTGGTCAGGCATTTCGTTGGCGCAATTCCAACACTGACAGGGATACCGGTACGTTGTAGAACCCTATCCTTGATGGTGCGTCCAAATTCGGTTAAATCGTCTATCGAAAGGTTCGTCAGATCTAAAAACGCTTCATCGATGGAGTACGTTTCTAACTCCGGGGAAAACTGGGAGAGCACCTTCATCACCCTCTCGGAGAGGTCAGCATACAGTGAATAGTTGCTTGAGAAGACCTGGATATTGTGCTCTTCGATCAGTTCTACGATCTGGAACACAGGCTGGCCCATCCTCACACCTAATTTTTTGACCTCGCTGCTTCTTGCCACGACACAACTGTCATTATTGGAAAGTACGATAACGGGCTTATTTTGTATTGATGCGTTAAATACCCGTTCGCAAGAGACATAGAAGTTATTGCAATCGATCAGCGCGAATAACTTCTTTCTCATTTCACCTTTCTAGTGCAATATGTAACAACTCCCCATACTTGAAAATTCATGTCTTCGGTCACTCGTACTGGCCTGTACATGGGATTGGCCGGGACAAGATAGGTGGCCTCATTCTCTTGATGCAACCTTTTGACCGTAAACTTGCCATTGAGAATAGCGGCAATGACGGCATTATGCCTCGCGTCGATCGCTCGATCCACAACTAAGACATCGCCGTCATCTATGCCAGCATCTTGCATGGACTCACCACTGACTCTGACATGGAAGGTAGCTTCGGGATGTTGTATCACAAGCTCATCTAAATCAAGGGGACGTTCCTTGTAATCATCTGCAGGGGATGGAAAACTTGCACGCGCAAAGCTCAAAAAAAGGGGTATCTTGAGATTGCCAGATTGTATCAAACGTACTGTATCGGTCATCATAGTTTGGTGGCGACTCCCCACAGCTACAAGCCGGGGGCTTCTGGAATGACGCAGGTGTGTCGTCCCACACCGGTTAAGGCTTCTTCAAGGATATTTTTGCTCCCATTGTAGTCTCGGTCGATGATCAGACCACAGTGGGGGCACTCGTAGACCCGCACCGACAGGGGCATCGGTTGGAGATGCCTGCACGCCGAACAGGTTTGCGACGTATAGGCCGGATTCACCCGCACCACGACTCGACCAGCCTCCTCCGCTTTGTCGAGCAGGTGCGTGAAGAATATCGACCACGACGCATCAGCGATACTTTTTGCCAGTTTCGGGTGCTGCATCATATTGCGCACCACTAATGCCTCCACCGCAAGCACCCCGAAGCGCTTGATCAGTTTGTTGACCTCTTGCTCAATGAAATTCTTGCGACGGTTTCCAATCCGCTCGTGGACGCGCGCTACCACTATGCGCTTTTTCGAGCGCTCTTCACTGCCTCTGGGGGCCTTGGAGTGTTTGCGCGAGGCACGGGCCAGGGCGGCCTCCTCGGAACGGAAAAAGCGGGGATTCTCGATCTGTTCTCCGGTCGATAAATACGCAAAGGTTTTCAGCCCCACATCAATGCCGACTGCTTCCGGACACGCTGGCAGTCTTTTCTCTTGCAGCTCTTCCTCGCTCATCTCGACGCTAATGCTCACATACCATTTTCCCGTAGGCGTACGTTTGACAGTAGCCGTCTTCGGCCTCCCTTTGATCGCCCTGTGCAACACCATCTTGACGTGTCCCAGCTTGCTGAGTACGAGCGTTCCCTTGTTCTTCTTGGTGCCTGGCAGAACGTGAAAGCTATTGCCGTATTGCTTAAAGCTCAAGGAGCCATAGCGTGAACGAGGGCGAAAGCGGGGATAGCCCGACTTCTCTGCGTTCTCCACACGTCGGAAGAAAGCCTCAAAGGCCAGGTCCACTCGTTTGACTGCCTCTTGAAGCACTTGCGAAGGCACTTCACGCAGTTCTGGGCGAACTTCTTTGCAACCAGGCAATTCAGCGCATTGGTGTTCGTACTCGAGGGAAACGCCCGCAATGCGGTAGGCACTTTTGCGTTCATCGAGGGCTGCATTGTAGGTCTCGCAGCACAAGCCAAGCCACTCTTCAAGCACGTCTCGTTGCTTGTGCGTGGGGTACAAGCGAAACAGGTACGTCTTGCGTCGCTCAGCTGCTTGCTTTACGTCTTGAGCTTGCTGCCTAGACATGCTTTTGTTGCTCACTGTCCTGCTTGACCAGGGAGAGCGCGGCTCCTCCTCTGGTAGTCACACTATACCCGTTCGTCCACAGTCTCGGCAGCTTGTGTTGCAGTCGTTCCGCAAGCAGCCGAATCCTTAACTATCAGTGATACTTCCGACACCAGACCACTTGAGCGTGACAGGTAGAGAACGAGGCTCCGGATACCCTTGTAGGTCGCCTCATCCAGAGATTCAGTATAAGGTATCGTGCACTCTACGTCAAGATCATTTGTTCTAGTTCTTCTACCCCAGGCTCAAACACAGGAGCTTTCGGGTGCGGGAATGGGTAAATAGCATCTTATTTGCTTGCTTGTTTCTTTATATATAGAACGTATGTTTCATTAAACGGTAACTCTGAAACTCTATGGAGTGTGATATTGGGGTGAAAACAAGCATATGAATAATAACGGTCTGTTTCTCTGCAAGAATGGATACTATTAGAAGCGACTGCACAAGATAAAGGAGCCTTTAACATGCACTATGCTTCGAAGCGCCCTAGTTTTTTAGTGCTGGTCTTTGTTCTGTTGCTGATGGGTTGTTCTGCTTGTAGTTCGGGCATAAGTACAGTTACTGTTACACCGACTCCGGTTCCAGCTTATACGATTCCTGGGGGCGGGAATTGTGTGAAGCAGGGTCAACCTGCTCAGGCGCCGTTTGCAAATGTGCGCGTGAGCCATGACACGTACCTGGCTCATAGTGAGCCTATGCTCGTGGAGAATCCAAAAAATTCGCTCAACCTTGTGGGGGGCTCTAAATTCTTTACTAATCCAGCGCATTATACATTTCAAATAGGATACTTTAGCTCTTTTGATGGCGGCTGCACCTGGACTGATGGCGGTGTTCTGCCGGGTTTTGAAAAGAACGAAACGACTTCTGATATTAGCTTCGCTTTTGATAATCACAATGATGTCTATGCAGCCGTTTTGTATGATGGTGGTTCACCGGAAAAGAGTGGTATAGCTGTCTCGACTTCAACCAATGGCGGTAAGACATTCGGGAATCCTGTAAGCGTGTTTGAAGCCAGGGCTGACCAGATTTTCAGCGATAAACCGTGGATTGCCGTTGATCAGACGAGTGGACCCTATAGCGGGTATATCTATGTTGCGTGGTCATATGATCATAATGGCACATGTGGTGGCATCAACAATTGTAGTGAAGAACTGGCATTTTCGCGCTCGACTGATGGAGGTAAAACCTTTTCGCCTGTAGATTTTGTCGAAGGAAATGCCCCTTTCTGTACCAATCCGGCGACTGGTCGCCCTGCTGGCTCAACGAAATGTGATGCTACGCAAGGAGTAATCCCTGCTGTTGGTCCAGATGGCACACTTTACGTTGCCACTCCATATATTGACGTAATGAGCGGACCTATCCCAACCAGGTTGTTGATAACATCTTCAACCGATGCTGGCAAAACCTGGACGACGCCTGTGTTGATAGCGACCATTCATGATATTTCTGGACCATTTCCACCTGAGAAGTATCGAAATCTGTCACTACCTGCATTTGCATGCGATTCCCGAACCGGACAACTTTATCTCACCTGGTCTGATAAAGGGACACGAGATGCGGATATCCTGTTTTCCACCTCGAAAGATCATGGGCAAACGTGGTCGGCGCCAATTCGGGTAAATGATGACTCTGTTGGCAATGGCGCGAACCAGTTTCAACCGCAAATGGCGGTTGCGCCTGATGGAGTCGTCAGTATCTCGTTCTTTGATACACGCGATGATCCGCGTCATCTGTTGATTGATGTATACCTGGCCCAGTCAGTCGATCATGGCGCATCGTTTCTTGAAAACCTGCGTATCACAACACAGAGCTGGAACCCTGCTGTTGATGCGCCGGTCGACGAATACGGTTCTCAGTTTATCGG
>DATMNR010000245.1:0-8615 GCA_035568795.1 Ktedonobacteraceae bacterium | reverse complement strand
GCAGTATCAGTAGCCAATACATTACGCCTGACCGAGAGCATATCTTCTTCATGAATTGAGCGTCCCTTATAAATGCCCTCTACTGTTGTTTCATGTGAGTTCCCAACTTGGGGAACACTATGTATTGCCTCAACTGATTGTGATACCATGCAAAACGTCCTGTTCTTTTAATGAATACCTGTACAGCCATGCAACTATTTCTCTATGTAATATAACACATTTATGTAGAAAAGACAACATGATCGTCTTGCACCAGACTGTTTCAACATGCTACACTAGGGTGTGTTTAAATCATCTGAGCGCACAACTGATACTGCCTGGCGACGCCTTACCATACTCTACGTGGTTATTGCAATGATACTACTTTTCTTGAGCGTAGTAGGCAATTATCGTTTATTTAGTCAGGTGGGGCGAACATTTGGTGGCTTTTTTTGGGCCATCGATACCGATAAACAGATTGTCGTTGCCTCAACGCCACCACAATTACCTCCAATAGCCCTATCCCCTGGCTCACTTACTAGCCTTGATCACATAGTGAGAGTGAATGGGCTACCTGCTTCTGAACTATCAAATGTGTATCAACATTCTACACCTGGCAATTTGATTACATACACTGTCCAGCAGAATAACAAACTCATTCCTATTACATATCCAGCAGTCACATTTACGTGGGAAATGTGGCTTGAGAGTTATGGATTGACACTTATCGCAGGTCTGTGCTGGATCCTGGTTGGTTTTATCCTGCTGGCCAGGGCATCAAATTGGACAGGGGCAGTAGAAGGTATTACTTTGCTACCGGTAGCAATCCTATTTTTACTCTTTAGCCATTGGGGTAACGTTCAGCAGGCTTATCCCGCAGATATCGTTTTCCAATTTTTGTGGACTCCAGCGTTTGCTTTACTTGGCGCTGCTTTTATCCAACTCAGTTTGACCTACAGACCAGTGGCGTTGCGCGAGTCTCGCTCACCCCGTATGGCCATAGATCTACTACCCTACCTGCCTTTGATTGCTTTACTGGCTTTCGATATATTTTCATACCTCCTTCACGGTAGTGTTCCAGGACGACTCCAATTCATTTTTTCGCTGGGCTATGCCGTATTTGGTGGATTACTCAGTCTTGCTATCGGCATTACCTCATTGCTCCGTATTAGCGGATTGCTACCAGGAACACTTATTCCCACAAGTATACGCCGGCGCCTAGGTGACTTATTAACTCTCTGGATTGGTGGTATAGGATTGGGGTTTTGCCTTGGCATTTTACCTATTTTACTGACCGGTAAACCACTCATACCTCTACAGATTTTTTATATCCTGGCTGCCATTTATCCATTTATTTTACTATATGCTCTACGCTCGCTACGGATGATAGATTATTTGCAATACACAATTGATCTGCGTGAACAATCGCTAGTAGAGCAACAAAAATTGACCGAAGAATTACGCAAAACAAATAGCGAACTCCAACAAGCAACCTCGTTATTGCTACATGCTGATGCACATCTACGTTCCCTCCTTTCTCAGCGAATTCACGATCAACCTAAACAACAAGCCCTGCGTATACGATCATTACTAGGCCATTGGCAGTATAAACTGAGAGTCGATGCTGAGCATAACCTTGCAATCAAGAATTTTGCTCAGCCCATCATCGAGGCATTAGGTAAAGTGCGCAAGATAAGCGAAGAGTTGGAAGGCGATTTGCGTGGACTACAACTGCTCGTCGAGGATGCTTATCAGAGACGTAGTTTAGGTTTGAAATTGCACTTGGAGAAATTGATTCGCGAAGACCTGCCTCATCTGCACCCAGAATCTCCGCTTAAGGTGCAACCGGATTTATGGGCTTTAGATGAATTGAGTTATGACCTGGAACAAACGCCCGCTGGTGAAAAGTTTGCAGAAGCTATTTCCTATACTATGACTCAAGCATTATTGAACATCTACAATCATGCAGGCGCAAGCTATGCAACAGTGCGATCACTACGTGTCAATAATAATTTAGAAATCTATATCACTGATGATGGACGTGGCTTTGACACAGGTGCCATTTCTCCCGAAAAAACAAGCCTGTTCAAGGCGAAACTGAAAGTACGTGAGGCCGGAGGCACACTTACGATTAGTTCAGTTCCTCGTCCACAGCCACAACATGGTACAACTATCATTGTTCGTTTACCTTTTCCGGATGTCAAACGACCACTCAACACCAGGCCCCTTCCGGGCTCTAAAGTTCCAGGAATATGAGCGAATATCTACAATACCATCCAGGTACGATCAATCTAGCTTCTACCCTGACCTCTTACCTGAATACGCCTCATACGCGTGAGCCAGCAATACGCGTCTACCTGGATCGCTTGGTGCGCCTTCAATCCCAAAAAAGCTGTAGAGTTCGCTAACGAGATTCTCTAGAGGGCCAATGTTCGGTTTCCCTGAGTGGTTAAGGTAACCCATGCACAGCGCGATATCATCATTGCTTAATCCTTTCGCGATAAGCGCAGCACATTCCTCTTGACGCGGAGTAAGTCGCTGACCGTGGAGTCTTTTGAGCAAATAATCCAGCACTTCGGAATCAATGAACGTTTCGTGCCGCAGTATGACTTTAGTTGCAATATCAGTGAGATATGATGGTTGCATATTACTGAAAAGCGCATATCCATGCAACCCTTGCTGTTTCTTCATGCGTTTACTTTCACTTCGTGCATACTCCTGCCGAAAAATTTCAGCAGCAAGGGTCCAGCTTGGGTCCTGGGTGTAAATCACAATTCGTAATCCTGGCGCAATACGAAGCAGCGAACGGCCGAGTTCGATACCATTTGCAGACCCCAGGTGCAAATCAGACAACACGAGATACCCCTCCATTGAAGGATTCTCTCCTGCTTTTTGTATGCAGAGATCCTCAATCAAGGTGATAATACTGTCAGTATCACCTGCCTGGGCAAAAAGTTCGAGTTGCGGTGTCTCTTCAACAAACTCGCTGACGCCTCGACGCTTGACAGGGGTATCATCTATGACTAGCACTGGAATAGGTTTTTCTTCCATATTTTATTACTATACCACGCGAGTATCCTGAGCTATATCTCTTTATCCCGCAAAAGCGATCACAAGTATTCCAGCGAAAATGAACATTGCGCCTATCAGACGTATTGTACCAAAGTTTTCTCCCAACCAGCGCCACCCTACAATCGTCGCAAAGACAACGCTAATCTCTCTGACAGATCCAGCATAGCTCACTCGTGCAATCGTATAAGCCTTTAATGCAAGAATGTATGCCAAAAGAGTAAAGAGGCCAACAAGTGTAATACCCATCCAGTTTACTCGCAACTCATCAACAATAGCAGTGTTCCCATAACGCATCACTACTGCCGGTGTAATGAATAGCACGGTAAGCGCGATCACCAAAACAGTATATGGAATAGGAGATATATGGTGTACAGCAGCCCCATCAATGGTAGTGTAAACTGAAATGCAACAGGCAACACCTAAAGCCAACAAAAGTGCACTCCTACTAAACCCTGTTGACTTTCGTAAAGTCCACCAGGTCTTCCCACCAACAACGATTAAACCAAACACAAGGAGAGCAACACCCATAAGCCCAAAGAGCCGAGGACGCTCTCCAAGAAAGAGTGTTGCCCAGACGAACAGAAAAGCCGGGGCAGCGCCGCGCGCCATTGGGTAAACAAGCGAAAAATCACCATGCTCGTAAGCTCGTATCAAGGTAATGTAATATATCGCTTCCACAAAAGCGCTACTAAGTACATAAGGCCATACAGAGAAAAGGGATATTGAACTTGTCAGTAACAATGGGGAAAAAATAATTGTACCTACAATTAACGAGCACCAGATAAAAACCTGCTTTTCTTTCGCTCGTTTGACGAGCAGGTTCCAGATCGTATGCATCATCGCAGCGCCCAGTAATAATCCCAGGGCGGTCAGTGGCACTCGCCTACCCTCCTTTGATAGGGGCACAAACTAACAATGCATTTTATTTGAATACTTTTCACATTGTATCAGTGAAGTCTACACACTTCCATAGGGATAAGTGTGCCCAATATAATAGATGACATGAACTGCTGTCTAGTGCAATAATGAATGTAGTAGGGATAAAAGGTGTTACAGAATCAAAACTTGATAGCTTTGATTGGACAGTCAAGGCAAGTTAAGGTCACTCAGCATTTTTCTGAATTCATTCGTGAAAATAGGAGCTTACCGCACCAATCAAGGCAGCGTCAGATCCAAGGTGGGAGGGAACAATCTCAAACACTTTGCCACTTTTCGCGGGTGACTGCGTCAAAAGCGAACTTCGAACATTGGCAATCAAGAGTTCATTCGCGCAAAGCACTCCACCACCCAAAATGAGCATCTCTGGCTCATATATACTGATATACTTAGCAGTTGCTGCGCCTACCCAGCGTCCTACTTCACAATATACGTGCAATGCGACTGCATCTCCACGCAACGCTTCTTCCGCCAACAATTGAGGGCTAAAAGGTTCCCGGTTGCTCAAACGCCGTATGAGGTTGGTTTGCTCGCCCCGACGTAAAGCCCGTTGCACCATTTTTTGCATTGCCTCCATTGAGATAAGTGTATTAATGCAACCACACTTACCACAACTACAACGCGGGCCGCTTATGGAAACCGGTACATGACACGCATGACCTACATATGCATGTTCAGATGTCTCAAGTTTTCCATCTATAACAACCGCAGCACCAACCACAGTATTCACATTCAAGAAGAGTAAACGGCGATATCCTTTACCCACTCCGAAATGATATTCGCTTAATAATGCTGCATCAACATCAACATGTAAATGCGCAGGTAGATCATAACGTGCCTCAAGAAGTTCACAGAGAGGGAAAGCGTTTAATGAAGGTAGAATCGGAATCGTGTGGGGGCGACGAGCTGTCAGGTCGAGGGTACCCGGAATAGATACTCCCAAACTAGATACAAGGAAGCGTTTAGATTTTGCGTATAAAAGAGCGGCCTCTAGTGCGCGTAAATAGGGTTCAAGAGTGGCAATAGCAGGACGTCCTCTAAGAGTTTTAGCATAGAAACGATGGTGTATCTTGCCGTGATGATCCACCAGTGCGACAGTTGCTTTACTTCGGGTAATGTCCACTCCTATCGCTACTCGCTTATCGATTTTCTTTTGGTTATCCGCCACTGACGACTCTACTAAATTCTAGCATTTATATAGAACATACGTTCTATATTTAACGGGCTACAGCAACAGATACAAATAATAATCACGACACTATATGCAATAAAAGTATACCGAGCGATAAGAACATTTGTCAAGATCAAATGTTCAAGTCGAGGAGAACCACTAGTGCCAGAAACAGGGTTAAGCTGTATATTAATAAAAGCTCAATATGGTACAATAACCCCATAATTACAGTCCCTTTATTTCTTGCGTGGAGGATCATATGGCACGAGTAGCACTATACCTTCAGGACAAACATGAAATACGCGAAGGCATGGAATACGCACAATATGCTGAACAGCGCGGTTTCGAAGCCATATGGCAGGCAGAGTCACGCCTTGTCCGAGATGCGATTGTGCCTATGGCTGCTTTTGCTGCCGTTACATCCCGAATTAAAGTCGGTAGTGGTGTCTTGAACAACTGGACTCGCAATATCGGGTTACTCGCCTCAACCTTTTTGACTCTCGATGACCTTGCACCTGATCGTATCATCTGCGGAATAGGTGCCTGGTGGGATCCACTGGCAAGAAATGTTGGCATTGAACGTAAAAAGCCTCTAAAAGCAATGCGCGAGACTATTCAAGTAATGAAGCGATTGCTCAACATGGAACGTGTAACCTTTCATGGCGAGTTTCATAATGTTGAGGGCATCGAGCTCGACGTTATCCATGGACGCCGAGAACCACGTAATGTACCTATCTACATTGGCGCTACACAAATGGGTATGATGGAACTGGCAGGCGAAATTGCCGACGGGGTGGTGCTTAATTATTGTGTACCGCCAGAATATAATCACAAAGCCTTACAGCACCTAGAAATCGGCGCCAAAAAAGCAGGACGCCATTTAGAAGACATTGATCGACCGCAATTGATAGTGTGTTCAGTCGATCACGATCACCAACGGGCGGTACAAGCAGCAAAAGTATTGCTTACCCAATACATCGCGCAGCAATCTCACATTGCGGATGCGAGTGGCACACCTCCCGAAACAGTCAACAAAATACAGACCATTCTGGGCTGGCCTGCAACAAAAGAACAGATTCATGAAGCAATGCAGCATGTACCTGATGAATTGATTGAACGCATCACTGCCTGTGGAACTCCAGACGAAGTACGTGCAAAAGTTGAAGAATACAATCGCAACGGCTGCACCTGCCCAATTCTTTATCCATTGGGTGATGATGTAAAACTCATGATTGATACGTTTGCGCAAGCATAATTTTTAACTTTAGCAGGGAGCATTATCGTGGCCGATCATCACAAAAGTAGTAACAGGAATCACAAAAAATCTCCTATATTGGGTCAAAGCCATGGTCTCTCCGACATTGAGGGAGAGATGATCCAACAGATGATTCGCGAAGAACAGCATTCAGCTCGTGAACTATATATTCCCACAGAGGATCTCGCCCAGGAAGCAACAACCCAGATGTCTCCCGAAGTGGCACAAGTGATCGAGGATAGTCGAGTGCAAATAATCTTACAAATGTTTAATCGCGACTACCTCTATGGCCAGGGTCGTTTTGACGAATACAAGGACGGGCTGATTCTGAAATGGGGAGATGGCTACTCACGCAAACACATATGGACCAGCGTCGAAAACGGTAACTTGTTATTCGAAATAAGTCATTTTAAGAAATGTGACAAGCCCTATTGTAATGGTACGCACCATGTGCTTTCACGTGAGCTTTATACAAATATGGATGTGATTAATCAGGAACTTGGCGATCTCTTCCGTAGACCTGTACATGAGCCGCCAGATGACTAGAAGTGATGAAACATGACAATACATATACTTGCACTCGAAAAGGATCTCTTCTTCTCAGTGAAAATGCGCGATACATTACGCCATTACGATATGGAGGTAAAAACCGTACGCAGTCTGTCAGCTTTCGAAGAAAGTTTGACAGCAGAAGACGAAGAGGAACTTGCACTGGTTATTGTAAACATAGCAACAATCGGAGTTGACTGGGAAACAGCCATCCGCAAGGCCCGAACAGCAGGTCTGAAAGTACTTGCTTTCGGTTCGCATATGGATTTAGAGGCACGCTCAAAAGCTCTCGAGGCAGGAGCGCAACGAGTTGTTGCCAATTCAAAATTTACCAGCGACATGCCAGCTTTGGTACAACGCATGCTCGATGAGCCTGATGATGCTTTGCTTAATGAGACAGAGTCAAAACCTGAAAGTGCCATATAAGAAGCGATAGCCCCAGGGAATTAGCATGATCCCTTGTCCCAAATTACGCTTCTGGTAAAGCATGTTCTGAGAGCGGTAAGTCCAGTGATAACGAAGATAATCTTTGCGAGAACGGGTTGAGGTTTGCGGTATTGGCCGCATACTATGGTAACGAGGGCGATGTGCGATCCGTCTGCTCATTCATTCTCCTTTTTTACAGAAAAATAGGCAAGACAAAAGAGGCCTTTCTACCTGTTATATATACGTAGTAAAGACCTCTTTTTTCTCATGCAACAATCGGCTCAGTGCTAGTAGTAACTAATGTCCACAACCGCAACTTTTTGCTTCACCACCACCACCACTTGCTGTTTTAAAAGAGTGGCCACAACCGCAACTCGAGACAGCATTGGGATTATTGACAGTAAAGCCAGCGCCCATCAGGCTATCTACATAGTCAATTTCGCTACCATCGATGTAGCCCACACTCATCTCATCTACCAGGATATTAAATTCGCTAATACGTATGACGGTATCGCCATCTTGCTCTTCGTCAAGAGTCATACCGTACTGGAGACCGGAGCAACCACCACCTGCGACAAAAACGCGTAAAGCAAGGCTGGGGTCGTTTTCTTGCGTAAGCAATTCACGCACTTTGTCAGCTGCGGCAGGCGTCATATTAATGATGCTTGTCTCAACTACAGACTGCTGGTTTTGCTCAATCATGTTTTTTGCCTCTCTGTTCGGGCCAAAAGTTAGCCGAAAAAATTATACTACAGATACCTTATAGAGAAGATACCTTTGAACGAAGGTTAATGTTTCCATCTGCCAGTATTATATACTGCAAAAAGTGAAGCGTCAAGGAATTTGGATGTTCAATACTATAAAAAGTGAAGTATACAGCAAATAAAATATTAGTACCCAAAGCGTTGCTGAACACGTATCACATTCGCAATCAATTCCGGAACATCTGGACCTGAACCAAATAGCTTTTCTGTACGGCGCCTTTTGCCAGCTGTAATACGAGAAATGGCATTGGCTAGTGGCCAATCCTGCGCTATAAGATGAGCGCCTAGTCCGCTAATGATGGCGGTTGCAAATGATGATCCACTCCAATCAGCCCAACCAGATACATTCTGTTCGCCACTCGGAAAGGTAGGAGCGATATAGACTCCTCTCACAGCTTCTGGTAACCCATTTACATCCAACTTTCCGTCACTATCTCCTCCAAGTGTTGCAACACCAGCATTC
>DATMNR010000244.1:0-4856 GCA_035568795.1 Ktedonobacteraceae bacterium | reverse complement strand
TATATTATTATTACATCTAGTATCCCTTTGTCAAGCTTTGGGTTTCTGAGAAAATTTCGTATTCATTTCACTACGGTTGAAAAAAAGCTTCATCTCGAATTGTCTCTATACACTCATCACCTGTCAGCCTTCATGTCCTCTTTAACATCCAGCCTGTCCAGTCCCTCCTAAACGGAATGTCCTATCAATGTCTGATAATGCTCTTCTTTTGCCCTTCACATATACCCCGAATGTTCCATAAATAGTGTGTATTTTTCTACATATTACACTTATACTTACTTTTGTGATCGCAATGGGCCCATGCGACGACAGACGTGATCCCTGAAACTTCAGGGGATAGATGAAATGTACATCGCTTGCGTTCCAAGCAAGCGGGAAGGAAGCATCATTGAAAAAAATCCGCTATTACCTGGTAACCATCGCGCTGGTCTTGACGCTGAGTGGGTCCGTATTCCTGGGCGTAGATGCAGGAACGATTGCAAGCGCGGCTTCTAGCCAGCATGTAAGTGCTTCGGCGATGACCGGGAAGTCGACGAGGTCTGTTACCTTCGTGCCAAAACCATGGTGCCCCGGTCCTATCGCGTGCTAGGCTAAAACGGCGAATTTTGACTGGTTCAACTCGAAGCAGGAGCAGGATGGTGACTATCATCCTACTCCTGCGCTATTTTGTTCACGATCCTGCTCAAGTGGTCACGATAGGTGATCGTATCGAGATGCTCAGGCCCCAGAATTTGTTCAGAGATTCTAAGCGCCCTCTGGCAAAAGGACTGCGCTTTTCTATAATGGCCCTGAGCAAAGTAGAGCGCAGCCAGATCGTTGAGTCTTTCAGCACAAGCCGGATGAACAGATCCCAGCGTTTTCTCAAGGATTGCGAGTGATTGCTTCCAGAGTTGCTCTGCCTGCTCATAGTTTTCTTGCTCATACGAGAGCTTTGCCAGTAGGTTGAGGTTGTGGGCAATGAGGGGATGTCCAGGCTCTAGGATGCGTTTGTTAATTGTCAGCGACTGTTGCAAAAGCTGTTCAGCCTGGTCATACCTTTGCTGCTCGTCGTAGAGTTTCGCCAAGTTGAGGACGAAATTCAAGGTGTCGAGATGTTCAGGACCCAGCGTCCGCTCGCTGATGCTGAGTGCCTGCTGCAAAAACCGCTCGGCCTGGTCATACTTGCCTTGATAACGGTATATCACGCCGAGGTTATTACGGCTTCGGGTAGTATCAGGATTGTCAGGACCCAGCGTCTTTTCGCGGATGGCCAGGGCTCGCTGGTAAAACTGTTCTGCTTGCTCATAGTCTCCCTTATTACTTACGAGTATAGCCAGATACGTAAGACTTTCGGCGACCGCGGGATGCTCGGGCCCTAAGGTCTGCTCGCGGATCATCAGAGCCTGCTGGTGAAGGGCCTGGGACTGGTGATAGAAGCCATGGATATTCAGAAAAGCTCCAGCCTGGTAAAGGAGGTGGGATGCCTCGTGAGAATGGAGATGGTATTGGGAGATAAGTGCTGCACACACCTGTACGTGAGGCAGGTAATATTGTAAGAAATACTGTTGCTTTTCGCCAATACCGGAATTTGCCTCGGGAAAGACAGCATTGACGGTTTGTACAGTACGTTCTGCCCAAATGCGTTGTGTCTCTTGATCCATATCATCCCTGAGAACGGTTTGCACAAGTCGATGGATGCTCAACGCATGTGAGTTCTCTTCGCGCCGCACAAGTGAATACCTGAGCAGCACACCCAGGGCTTCGTTGAGTGTGAACTGATCGACAGCTTCGGCACCAAAGTCTGCGTCGTATTCGGAGATGCCCCGCAGCAGTATCTCGTCAGGAATGGCATCAGGAGCAAGAAACGCGCAGAGGCGCAGCAGGTCGGCGGCAGTGGAACTCTTCTGCTCGATCTGTTGGAATGAGAGCGACCAGGTGGTGGCAACTGTTTTAGGATAGTCGAGCATGAGGCGACTGTGCCGCGCCAGCAGTTCTTTGTGGTGCATCTCGTAGAGGTCGAGATAATCCTCCAGGCTGCATGCGGTCTCCACTATGTATGCACCGGCTTGGACGAGGGCCAGGGGTAGCCCGTCCATCTCCTCCACTATGCGTTTGGCAGCGGCACGATCCTCGGTCTGTGCCCGGTCGAGAGAGCTGTCCGTGTCCAGGCGGTTGCTCCAGCGCAGCAGCAGCAGTGCGCCATCCTGTAGAGACAATTTCTCCACTTCGACACTGGCGGCGATCATACCCGCCGCTTGATCACGCGTCGTAAACAAGACATATCCTTTATGGCTGGAAGGCAGGAACTCCCGCGCCATGGGCAAGTTGTCGGCATTGTCCAGGATTAGCAGCCAGTTCTCGTTAGCAGACAGCCAGCGCTTGACAGCAGCCACAATCAGTGTCTGATCCTGCTCGCCTTTTTCAGGCAGATCGAGCAGTTGCGCCAGTTTCACGAAGTCAGCGTCGAGGGTATCCTGGGTAGCAGCCCACATCCAGAACACATGGTCATACTCGTCACCATAGCGAAAAGCGTATTCGGCAGCGGTCTGCGTTTTGCCAATGCCGCCGAGTCCAAAAAGGGCCTGGGCCTGTATCAGCGCAGCCATTCTAGAGGTCGAGAGCCGCTCGTGGAGTAATGTGAGGAGTGGTTCGCGCCCAGTGAAGAATGGGTTGCGCATAAAGGGGACAGTCCATATCCTGGTAGTGTGCGGACGTGGCGGTATTAGACCAAGTTCAGCAGGTGTTTTGCCAAAAATCTCGCAGAGCTTCTGGCGAAAATAGGGAATGGGAAAGTTGGAGCCATTTTCCCAGCGACTAATATTGACGAATGTCGTGCCAACCAGTTTAGCCAGGTGCTGCTGTGACCATCCGCGCTCTAAACGCGCATCGTGTAAGCGAGAATTGAGGGGAGGCTTCTTGTCTTTCTTCACCGCTACCTTCCTTAGATACGTTTGTGGTTTCTGCAAAATGGCAAAAGAAATAATGGGTATAGAGTCGTAGTATCAAATATATCAATTTGTTAAGCACTTGTAAAGGATGTTATTCCTTGTCAGAAGCCGCTCGTGCTAAACTCTCGATAGAGTATGGTGATTCTATCGATCTTCTATCGCAAATAATACTTTCTTTCTCAAATGAACGCGTACATCTCATTAAGATGACATATATTAGACAGTAAAAAAAGTTGATGATATTTTATTGGCTTTTTCGAGCAAGCGCAATTTCTTGCTTCACAAAGTCTGAAGGCAACCATCACGATATTGTCTAAATGCATTTGCAGTTATGCATAAAAAGGACTTTCTAAGCAAGGAAAGGAGAAGGCCATGTGCGTCATACACATATGCGTCCAATGTTCTGAACAGTTCTCTGAGTTGCTGGTAAATGATGTGCAGGACTCCGAGCTTACCGTCGAGAGTATTGTAGGCACAGCTTTATTAGAAATATTCGATACAGTGTATGTTGAAGATGTAAAGCTCTTTAGTAGAAGTAGCGATCCAAATACGCCAGATACAGGTACAAGCTCACAGTGACAATCACTGCGTATCCGAGATAGATTGACCAACCCTGAGCCATATGTGCAGAGATAACAGCCCAACCGAGCAACGCGAGGTTGAGTAGCAGTACAGGGATAGCGAACACATTCAGGAAGGTGGGACCTTTCTTGGCCACAAACACCCTTCGCTCTGAGGTTGGTACTGGAGCTTTGTAAACCATAGTTGAATCACAGTTGTTTCTCAAGGTGGATTTTACCCTTCTCTCAGGAAGTTTAAACTCCGTGCTTATATTCTGTTTAGCCATCATTCACCTTCTTTTGTGTGACTATTCATAGAGCTTTTCTCAATTTCGACATCGCCACCGGCATCAACATTGCTTCTCGATGGCTATTTACTTGCTTGATCAATAGTGTCAAACTCCTCCTGGCTGAGTTTGATCGTCGCTCCAACCACATTCTCTTCAAGATGCTCTACCGTGGAAGTGCCAGGAATAGGTAGCATAGTACTTGAGCGTTTGAGGAGCCAGGCGAGCGCAATTTGACCGTGCTGGACATTGTGGCGCTTAGCAATCTGGTCAATAGCGCTCCCTGAACGAGCCAGTTCTCCAAAGGCCAGGGGTGACCAGGGGATAAAGCCGATACCCTGGCGAGCGCAAAGATCGATCATCTCCTCGGACTCAGCGACCGTCATGTGTTCGGACTCACGCATCGCTAGATTATAGTGGTTCTGCACAGTCACAATGGGCACGATTTTTTGGGCACATGCTAGTTGATCAATGGTGACATTCGAGAGTCCAATATGGCGAATCTTCCCCTCCTCCTTCATCTTCGCGAGTGCACCAACGGAGTCTTCAAATGGAACCTTGGGGTCTGGGCGATGGAATTGATAGATGTCAATGTGATCGACGCGTAGACGCTGGAGGCTTCTTTCCAACGCAACTCGCAAATGTTCGGGGCGTCCATCTGTAGGCCATTGGCCAGGACCTGTACGTAAGAGACCTCCTTTGGTCGCGATCACCAGTTCCTTTGGATAGGGGTAGAGCGCTTCTGCGATAAGCGATTCACTCACTTCTGGTCCATAGGAGTCAGCGGTATCTAATAGGTTCACCCCCAGTTCAAGGGCGCGGTGTAGGACAGCGATGGCTTCTTGCTTATCAGCTGGTGGTCCCCAGATGCCAGGGCCTGTAAGGCGCATTGTGCCGAAGCCGAGACGATATACTGTCAAGTCTCCGCCAATGGCAAATTGTCCACTGGCTGTAGCGGGTCGTTGAGTTATTTGCTGCATAGAGTTTTCTCCTTTAATGCTCCTGGAGGAGCGCTTGTCTCACTCATACCTCGTTGGGCGAGAGAGGATAGTTCCTCTCTCCATTTCGTGTCTCTCTGGATG
>DATMNR010000243.1:0-6877 GCA_035568795.1 Ktedonobacteraceae bacterium | reverse complement strand
CAATTTGGTAGCGTCCTCAATTGGTAAATGAAATGATGCTCCTGCGGCTCGAGCATGACCTCCACCTTCTCCACTGCTCACTCGCTTGCAGATTTCAGCGGCATTATAGGGAGCAGCGCAGCGCAGGCTCAGCCTGGTGATATGTGGTTCATTATAGCTTTTGAAAAAAGCTGCAACTTGTACACCTTCAATATCGCGTAGGAGACCGGAGGTGTTGTCATCCATCTCTGGAGTGGCGCCTGCCGCAGTGAGGGTTGCGCCAGAAGCCTGAGACCAGATTAACCTTCCCTCACAGGAGGTTTGAGCACTTGCGAGAATCATTGCTTGAAATCGCACTTGTGCTAGTGGATGCGTGCGGTATATAGGTTGAACGATTGTTTCTGGTATCGCTCCGGCGCGAAGCAACAGTGCTGCAACCTCGAACGTACGTGGAGTTGTATTCGTGAATTGAAAGGAACTTGTATCGGTAATCACCCCTGTAAGCAAGCATAGTGCAGCATCCTTGTTCAGCGGTAAGCCTGCCTGAAGCTGAAACAGAACAAGGAGTTCAGCCGTAGCTGCTGCTGTGGTATCAATAATGTTCACCTGCCCGCAACCTTCGCTGCTGATATGGTGATCGATATTGAGGATTGTTGCATTGTCTAGAAAAGATTTGTGATCTTCGTACAGGCGACCGAAACGTCTCAACTCGCCTGTATCCAGGGCAATAACCAGGTCAAAAGCTTCGTCACCCAACGTTTGTTGCAGCGTTTCAATTCCAGGTAAGAACGAGAGGTTTTGCGGTGCGGCATCTGAGCAGGCAGGAACACACTCTTTCTCTAGTTGGCGCAATATATTGGCCAGACCAAGAGCCGAGCCGATGCAGTCACCATCTGGAGATTCATGTGCGAGTAAAGCGATGCGCTGTGATGCTATGATCAGTGTCATTGCCTGCTCGACAAGAATTGGGTCAATTTGTGAATTCAGTGTATCCGCGTCCTCACTCATTAGTTCCACCGCTGATTGTTTCTTCCTGTTCGATCTTGCGAATAAGCTCAAGAATTCGTGAGCCTTGTTCAATCGACGTGTCTAGCTTAAAAGCTAACTCGGGCATGTAACGCAGGGTAATGCGGCTGGCAAGTTCACTGCGCAGAAAACCTGTCGCGTGTTTCAGCGCTTGAATTGTGGCCGTTTGCTCTTTCTCAGTTCCCATGACGCTTACAAAAACTTTTGCGTGACGAAGGTCGCCGCTAACCTCGACATGCGTAATGCTTGCGAATCCAACACGCGGATCTTTGACGCGTGTACGTAATAAATCGCTCAATTCGACCGCAATCAACTCGCCAAGTTTCTCTTGTCGGTGTGGATTTGGCATGAATCTATCCTTTGTCTTTAAGGGCATCCGCAAGGGATGCCCCTACTATACGACGGAAAGGGTCTCGTACTTCGTGTATAGTAGGGGTGGGGCTTGTCCCCGCCATCTTGCCTTTACATTGGTTACATACCGGGCTTGACGCGTTCTTGTGCGTAGGCTTCGATAATGTCGCCCTCTTCGAACTCAGTGAAATCTTCGAGCACTATGCCACACTCATAGCCAGTGGCGACCTCGCGAACATCATCTCTACCACGTCGAAGTGAGGCGATTTTGCCATCGTATACCATTTCTGTTTTGCGTAGAACGCGAGCCTGCGAGGAACGTGTAATTTTGCCATCGATGATACGACAGCCAGCAATGACCGTGTTTTTGCCCGCTTTGAAGGTTTGCTGTACCTCGGCATGGCCCTCGATAACTTCACGATATGTTGGTTCCAACATACCTGTAAGGGCAGCCTGGATATCGTCAGTCAGTTTGTAGATGATATCGTAGTAACGGATTTCGACGTTTTCCTTCTGTGCCAGGCGCTGTGCGGCTCCATCAGCTTTGACATTGAAGCCGATAATGACAGCATCTGAAGCCCCAGCCAGGTGAACATCGGTTTCGTTGATATTGCCGATACCTTCGTGAATCAGGCGAACCTTGATGTTCTCTTCACCCACTTTACTCAGAGCATTTTTGATGGCTTCTGCAGAACCCTGCACATCGCACTTGAGCACAACGTTCAACTCCTTGACTTTACCCTCTTGCATTTGCATGTACAGGGTATCAAGGCTAACCTGGCCGAGCGGAATGCTTTCATTGCGACGTTGCTCTGCGATTTTCGAAGCGGCCTGTTTCGCCTTACGCTCGTCAGATACTACTTCGAGACGGTCTCCGGCCTGTGGCACTTCGGGCAATCCAAGGATACTTACAGGTGTGCTTGGAGGAGCCTTCTGGATGCGCTTGCCACGGTCGTTGAACATGGCACGCACTTTGCCCGACATTGAACCAACGACGATGTTATCACCCATTTTGAGTGTTCCCTGCTGGATGAGTACTGTCGCCACCGCTCCCGTATTTTTCTCGAGTTTTGCTTCAATGATGACTCCTGTCGCTGGCCTGTTGGGATTAGCGCGAATATCCTGCACTTCTGCGACCAGTAAGATCATTTCGAGTAGTTCGTCTATACCGATCCCTTTGCGGGCCGAAACTGGTACGCAAATGACATCTCCACCAAACTCTTCGATCACTACTCCGATATCATAGAGTTGCTGTTTCACGAAGTCAGGGTTAGCGTCGACTTTATCAATTTTGTTGAGCGCGATGATTATTGGTACTTTAGCTGCCTGAGCATGATCAATTGCTTCACGCGTTTGTGGCATAACACCATCGTCGGCTGCTACTACAATAACGGCGATGTGTGTGACCTGTGCTCCGCGCGCGCGCATAGCGGTAAAAGCCTCGTGACCAGGTGTATCCAGGAAGGTGATTTTCTTCCCATCCACTTCAACCTGGTATGCGCCAATGTGTTGTGTGATACCACCAGCCTCACCCGCCGCAACTTTAGTTTTACGAATAGTGTCAAGCAAAGAAGTTTTGCCGTGGTCAACATGCCCCATAATGGTAACGACTGGAGGAATGACATCCATATTATCTTCGTGACGCGTTGCCATCATAGCTTCGTTTGCTGAGAGTCCCCCGCTGATGCGTTGCACCGCGGGAGTCACAGTTAACTCGCTCTGATTTGGCTCAAAGCCAAGATCAGTTGCGACCAGTGCTGCTTTATCGTAGTCGACAACCTGGTTGATGCTTGCAAAAATGCTATGTTTGATGAGACCCCGAATGACATCATTTGGTGTCGTTTGTAATAATTCTGCAAGGTCTTTCACGACAATTTGGGGCGGGATAGAAATTGGTCCCGTTGGTTTCTCTTTTACTATTGGAACACGTCGTTCAGGTTGTTTGCGCACCGGTGCGCCTGGAGCACGTCCACCCGTGCGAGTACCGTGCCCACCTGGTCGATATGTGCCAGGTGAAGAACTGCCTGGACGTGTACCGGGTCGTGTGGTTGCGCTACCAGGAGCAGCCGTACGTTGTGCGGGAGCATTGCTGGCTTGACGCTGAACTGGCATAGCAGTTCCTCCACTACGCTGTCCAGGCTCTGAGCGTTGGGCTGGATTTGAACGCGAACCATCAGGTGCTGCTACTCTCGTTGCGGGTCGAGCCACGTTCGATGGAGCTGGCTGTGCTGTTGCGGGTCGGGCCACGTTCGATGGAGCTGGCTGTGCTGTCGTTGAACGTGCAGTGTTGCTAATAGCTGGCCGTGCTGTTGCAGGACGAGCAGTGCTACTGGGACTTGCAGGTTGCGTTGGTGTAGAACTAGCTTCAGGAGCAGCTTGTTGCGTCTTTACTTTTTCGGGTGCGCTCTGGGTGCGAACGGCAGCCGTGGCATGTGTTGTTGATGCTGTGCGACGCTGAGCCGTAGGCTTTTCTTCTTGTGCCTGGGTGTTCGATGTGGCGCTCTCTGTTTTTGCGCGAGCAGTTGTGCGACTGCGTGTTTTAGTTGCTTTGACTTGCTCGTTTGCATCTGGGGTATCAGATGTATTACTCATGGAGAAGACCCCCTTCTATATAACGATACGCCCCTTGGGCGGTGGAAATCTCTCTTCACAGCCACAAAAAAGGACTGTCATCTTCCCCTATTGGGAAGAGACAGACCCTCTCGTTGGTGCAGTGCCAGGCATTAGTATTCGTCTGCGCTCACTGGCGTCATGGTTGCTATGTTTAATTGGTCATAGCTGTCGCTCCGCAAACATTGCCAAAACTGCCCTCCAAACGGTGGGCTGTGCCTCTATCAAGAGTAGAGAAAAAATGACTCATACGTTTGTTTCAATCCTCATCCAACCTGCGAGGTCAGATGTGTTGATGGTAATAATTGAACTGAATTGAATAACTCCGTATTTCCACATGATTGGTTTTGACGGCTATTGTAGTATAGCCTACTACGTATGTAATTGCAACAATCACGCATCCCTGGGTAATGTTGCGATAAAGGTTTCTAAACCAGCCCGGTCTTCGTCTGACAATGTCAATTCGAATTCCTGCTCGAGACGCTTCTTCTTCATAGCATTCTCCCAGCACGATAGCCGGGCACAAAGGTAAGCGCCACGTCCCGATTTCTTACCGATGGGGTCGAGCTGAACGTGTCCGTCCGGGGTGCGAACGACGCGCAGCAACTCGCGTTTTGGCTTGGTTTCACGGCAAGAGATGCATGTACGCAAGGGAACGTGTTTAGGCCTTTTGGTTTGAGTCCTTACGGATTTGGTGGCCATACTCGTCTTCCTTACTCATCATAATCAAGCTGCTGTGAGTTATGCCTGCCACCTCCACGCTGGTGGTGTGAGCGTTTTGATCCGCTTTCACTGCGTTCACCACGATCGTAACGACTTTGGGAACGCTCGCGGTCGCGTCGACCACCGCTTTGAGTTTGCGCAGGCTCGTAACTCTCTTCAAATTGTTCTTCGTATACTTCACCCTCAACGGGTTTCAAGACATCGACGCGCCACCCTGTAAGCTTTGCTGCAAGCCTGGCGTTTTGTCCATCTTTTCCGATGGCCAGCGAGAGTTGCCTCTCTGGCACAGTAACCAGCGCGGTATGATCCGATTCACGTAATTCAACGCGCAGCGGCTTCACCGGGCTGAGCGCATGAGCAACGAATGAAGCGGGGTCGGAACTCCACTGGATAATATCTATCTTCTCATCGTTGAGTTCGTGTACGATATTGTTAATGCGCGAACCACGCACGCCGACACACGATCCAATCGGATCTAATCCTTCCTGGCGTGCTACAACCGCAACCTTCGAGCGGCTTCCAGGTTCTCGCGCGATAGCCTTAATCTCGACGGTACCTTCATAAATTTCTGGTACTTCGGATTCGAATAAGCGACGTACGAGGTCACGATGAGTACGCGAAACCATAATCTGGAGCATGCGTCCAGGTATGCGGCGTACGTCATAAACATAAACACGCAAGCGCTGTCCAACACGGTAATGTTCGGTGGGAACTTCCTCGCCTAGAGGCATGACTCCTTCTACGCGTTCTGCTTTGTCGAAATCGAATAGCCAGCCGCGAACAGGATCTTTGCGAGTGAGTATGCCAAGGCGGATTTCACCAACCCAATCTTTGAGCTGGTCGTAGAGATGTTCGTGTTCAGCTTCGCGAATACGTTGCAAAATGACTTGCTTGGCCGTTTGTGCTGGAATGCGCGCGAAGATGTACGATGAGTCAACATCTATAGTTTGTCCAAGGGCCGCGTGTGGCTCTATGCGTTGCGCTTCTGCCAGTGAAATCTCTTCGTTAGCATCGGTTACCTGTGCCACAATCTTTTTTGTAGCCCAGACACGAACCTCACCGTTCTTATCTACCTCAATGCGAATATTCTCTCCTCCGCCGAAGCTTTTGCGGTAAGCTGACAGGAGAGCCATGGCAACTGTTTCCATCACCACTTCGCGGGGTAGTCCTTTCTCGGCTATTAATTGCGCAATAGCAGCCTGAAATTCACTCCTCATATGCCTTACTCCTCCCGCAGGTTGTCCAGGTAGACACTAACAAAACATCATTTTTTCGAGTACTACTTCCGATGCATCTTTGCAGCGGGTTTGGACGAAAATGTCCCTGGCAAACAGAAAAGTGGACGGGATGCCCACTTTTCTCTAAGGTTTCCTCTATTCTGACAAAATTATATCACATTCTGATTCTTAAAGCAATGTTAATGAAAGCGGCAAAGTGGCTGTAGTAAAAGCCAGACACTGCCCTTTATCAGCGTGATATACTTTGGTAGTATTTTCTTCTCTTCCTTAAAGAGCGTAGGCAAAGGAGTGTAATATACTATGGCCGTATCCCATCTGTCGGAAGACGAACAGCTGCTCATAGAAGCAATTCGAGAGCTAGCGCGGGAGCGCGTGGCACCACGTGCAGCGGAAATTGATCATACTTCACAATTTCCATGGGATATGAAAGAATTATTGGCTCAACAAGATATCCTGGCCATGCCTTTCCCGAGCGAATATGGCGGTATCGAGTCTAGCGAACTGGCCGTTGTGATGGCAATCGAGGAATTGGCCAGAAATTGTGCGACTACCAGTTTGATCCTTGCTGTACAACAGCTGGGATCGTTGCCTATAATACTGGCAGGCAACGACGGGCAGAAACGTAAATATTTACCGCCACTGGCGAGTGGCGAGTGGCTTGCCGCCTTTGGCCTCACCGAGGCTGGTTCTGGCTCGGATGCGTCTGCTATGCAAACCTTTGCTCTGCGTAAGGGTGATAAGTATATTCTGAATGGATCGAAGCGCTTTATCACTAACGGTGGCCTGGCGCAGGTCAACTCCATATTCGCGTTGACGGATCCAAAGGCGGGTACGCGCGGTATCAGCGCTTTCATTATAGAGAAAGATTTTCCAGGTTTTTCTGTAGGACGCATCGAAGAAAAAATGGGCATTAAGGGATCGCAAACCGCTGAACTGATCTTTACGGATTG
>DATMNR010000242.1:0-5624 GCA_035568795.1 Ktedonobacteraceae bacterium | reverse complement strand
GCGACCCATGTACTGGAATGCCTCTGGCACCCGGGGTGGCAGTGATGTCATTGGCTACTCTGGCGGCTAATACAAGTGTGATAGAAACGAGAGGTGACTCTCGTTTCTACCTGCACAGATATATTTCAGATCATTATCAATATCGCATAGATAGCCTCATATGTAAGTAATTTGGTGACGCACGGTGCAAATATATTGGCCTGCATTACAATTTGTTAATGAAACCTTAACCTGATTCTTGTAATCACAATCATTCCTTAACTTTTTCGCTACCGACAACCCCTCTATCTATCTGTTACACTAGTTTCGTCAGTGGGGGAAGTTTTTAAAAGGAGAGCTTTCTGTTTATGAAACCGATAACTATTGTAGCTACGCGGCATCCCGAAGAAGGTTCGGCTTCTCAGGTCATTGCAAATGGTACTAGAAGCGTAATTGACACTGAGCCGCTTAGAGCAGAAAGAGTTTATAAACCTTCGCAATTGTATTTTCTTTCCAAGCGGTTTATCGATTTATCACTTTCCGTTTTTGGAATTATCGTACTTATGCCAGTACTCCTGATCATCGCTCTATGTATTAAGCTTGATGATGGTGGTTCCATTCTCCATTTTAGGGAAATTATTGGTGAAAAAGGTCGACGTTTCTACGCCCTTAAGTTTCGTACGATGATACCAGATGCAGATTCATACCTGGCGAAACGTCCCGAATTGTTGCGCAGGTTTCAGAAGAATATGAAGTTAGAGCGTGATCCACGTATCACTCGTATGGGCAAATTCCTGCGCAAAACCAGCCTGGATGAATTGCCTCAACTCTTTAATGTACTCGTTGGGCACATGTCACTTGTCGGCCCCAGGATAATCCATCCGAGCGAATTGCCTCGTTTTGGCCAATACGCTCAGAAACGTCTCTCCGTGAAACCCGGAATTACAGGTTTGTGGCAAATCAGCGGACGTCAGCATATCTGTTATGCTGAGCGCATTCAGCTTGATATGCAATATATTGATACTCGTTCTTTTATTGTCGACCTGACTATTCTTGTAAAAACGTTGAAGGTATTCATCGTGCATACAGGGGCGTAGTGAGGATGAGTTCGGAGGAAAGAGTTATGGATACTCAGGTTACTCGTAGCAAGTACGAAGCTCCAAAGCTTGAAGTTCAGCGTCTTCGAGACCTGCCTTCAGCGCTTGCTCATTCGGACAATGCAAGCTCGAATTCTAACGGCCAAAGTGATACTGCTGCCAAACACCAGTAAGGCTTCAAGAGTACCTGATTAGGTATTCTTGGCACGGGTTGCAAGGGTAGATAGATGCGATCTATCTACCCTTGCTTCTTTATTAATCTCAATGTACACGCTCCTTTTTAAATAGATTATGTCATTCGATTATTATCGCTCATCGACTAAGCACAATTCGTAATGCGGATCGCATAGTTGTCATTGATGGTGGGAAAATTGCCGAGCAAGGGACACATGATGAATTGTTGGTCCGTAAAGGTATTTACTGGTATCTGTATAATAGTTACGGTCGAGTTTAAATTTCCAAATAAGTCGACTTAAACTCTTCTATGATTTCTTATTTTGCGTTATGAACATTCGCACTTGTTCAGCATTCACCTGCACATCCGGTGTTAGAGAAATGCGATATGATTGAGCCTGAGTCACCATATCGCTAAAGATATTAAACATTTCATTGCCTTGCCCTTCTTGCGCAACCTGCTGTGATATATACTCGCCCACCAGCAGGCTAACAGCTCGTGAGGCTGAGAGCCGCTCTGCGTGAAACTTTCCACTTCTTTGTTCTTCATTGATAAAAAGCAACAAGCTTACCCTACAGGAATTGATAACCTGTTCGCGAAAATACCTCTGTACCTCAATGAAACGCTTACGGCGAACATCTTTGTTCAATTCTTGCATAAAAGAATAGTGGCCCACCAATTCTATAGTGCCTTCACGTACACCTATGTCCTCTGGAAAAGCATATACTTTCACAATTCCATTGTCTTTTGCCAAAAGAATGATATCGTCCGCCAGAAGCTGCATACCAGTGTTCAAGCAGGTCAGTAGAAGCGTTGTCTTACCACTCGTAGGAGATCCCATCAGGAGTACACCTGTACCGTCAAGAGCAATCGCTCCAGCATGTACAATCTCATACCCATCATAATGAAGTAGCGTACCAAGAACCATGTAAAAAATATGACGCATCATAAACCACGGAGCTACTCGTTCAACATCCTGCACAAAGATTGTGGCATGAAGATCTTTTTTGTCACGAACTACACTGATTCGACTTGATACACCTGGGTAGGATTGATATTCACGAGACCGTTGCCGCTCGTTTTTCCAACGTGCTTGCATCGGGTTTTCCATCCCTGGAATTGTTTCCCACTCAACTTCATTTGGCTTCTCCTCGGCAGGGGCTGGTGGAAATGCTTCCCCCGGTTGCGTTTGGAAAAGGTAGCATGTTAGCGCAATTGGACGATACAAACGTTCACCAACCTGCCATAACAAGGCTTCAGGAATGGCTATAGGAAGATCAGTTGGGTTTTCTTACATGTTTTCGGCTAAAAACTCTGCATAATATAGGAAATGCCGGACATCATTAGCTAACTTTCGGTGATTCGTCACGATACGTACTATTCGATGATGCAAAAGATACCACTGCTCAATCAGTTGATCTGTCACTTTGTCCAGATAGGGTTGCGCTCGTTGCCGCTCAGCTGTGAACATGCGTTACCTCTTCTCTCAATTGAGATTGTATAATATACGTTGTTTCCGACAATCGTAGCATTATACGAGTCGAAACGCCATGTTGATAGGCAACTTTGGCTACAGAGAGACATAGGAATATATTTTGCCCGAACTTTATCCAACCGATCGTGACTCCCTGGAACGAGATTGTGATCAGGAGTTTTTCATCGCCAGTGGGCCAGGAGGACAGCATCGCAATAAAGTCGAGACAGGTGTGCGATTGACACATCGCCCAAGCGGAATCAGTGTGACAGCCACTGAACGCCGATCTCAGCATGCAAACCGCGAGATGGCTTATGAGCGCATGGCAACTCGTCTGGAAGAGATGCAGCATATCACACCTCCCCGAAAGCCAACTCGACCCTCTGCAGCAAGCCGCGAGCGTAGGCTTGAAGCTAAACGCCGCGCTGCCATGCTTAAGAAACAACGAGCTGTCGGTCCAGGTGAATAGACAATATCAACCTGGACCGTTATCTTTTTTAGTTGCCATATGTAGCCGTACGTTGAGGACGCACTATGAGCATCGGCAGCTTCGTGGAATGTAGAACCCGTTCGGTTACACTTCCCATTATCAAGCGTTCTAAACCACCTCGACCATGTGTTGAAATCGCGATCAGATCGCAGCCATTGGCCTGGTCGGCTGTTGCCTTGCCTGCAGCATGTTCTGCCATATCGACAACGGTACCGGCTACATCTCTATCAGCTAAGAGCGACCATGTAATTGTGAGATTGAGATTTTTCAACTTCTGTTGCAATTGCTCTGTCACACCAGCTATATACGTTTTTGCAGCCTGTTGAGATTCATTGTCTTTGTGTGTGATAACATTCGTCAAATGCAAGATGCCTTGTTTTGGAGCCGCAAGTGCCGCGACGAGGTTGGCAGCTGGTATCAATGCCGTTTCAGCAAAAGGTGATCCGTCTAATGCCACTAATCCACAGACTGGGTGCATTATCGCTCCGCTTTCAATGGCCGCTACCTGCACACCTTCGCGAAGCACCAGTAGAGGCACTGGACTTTGATGAGCTAGCGCCTGCGCTACACTTCCTAATGCCCAGCGCTTCAAACCCGTTCTGCCATGGCTGCAAATGACAATAAGGTCCGCTCGTCTCGACTCTACCACAGCCAGAATATCCTGCAATGGTTGCCCGAACATGGCTTCGGTCTTTATGCTAATGCCTGTAAGAGTCTCAGATGTTGCGACCTTCCTCAGATAGTCGTCTAGATTGTCAAGCTCAGTCTCTATCACTCTGTTATTTCCATCATCTTACGTTAATATAAGCATATGACTCTACGATCACAATTGCATCTCACAGAATTACATTTCTCTCACTTTTGAGTCACAGCCTATTACAATCTGCATAAAGAAGAGGTGAGGATTAACCATCCTCACCTCAACAACTCGTTGTCCATCACTGAAGGCTACTACTCTAAAGGGCATTGACCATTTCGTTCAAGCTCTTTTTACACCGATTGTTAGTGAGCGCCTGCCAGTTCCTTCACTTTTATAGGGATCTGCTTGGGTTTCACTTCCTCGGATTTAGGTACCTGCAGTTTCAGAACACCCTGCTCGTAAGTTGCTTGAACCTTCTCAGGCAAAATGTGAGTAGGCAGGGTGACCATGCGTGTCATCTCGCCTTCAAAGCGCTCCCGCCGCACGTAATTCGGTTTCTCAACCTTCTCCTCACCCTTTGTCGCATAATGGATGGTAAGGGTATCAGCCATTGCACTAATGGAAATGTCTTCTGTCTTCACCCCTGGCAATGACGCCTCAACAATATACCCTTGCTGATCCTTTGTCTCGTAGACGTCTACGGGGAAAGTGCGACCGGTGAAAACTTCAAGCCGTCCAGGCCAGACAAAGCCGTCCTCAAACATACGATTAACAGCCTCGCGTAGAGGCATCAGCGCCTCAAATGGGTCTTTCCAAATCATCGACATTGATGCTTCTCCTTTCATCTATAGAATGGAGTAGGTGCTGTAAACAGCGCCTATTCAGCTTTTGCTGATAAATGCACCTGCAAACAAATCCACCTTTTGTACTCCATCTCCATCCTTCACCAATGTATAGCATACGCTGATACCCTCACGAACCACTCTCGGAATGCTTGTTCATACTCACACAACAATCACAGTCTTAAGGGCTTCCCAAATCCCCCAAAGTCTTTCTATAGGTGACACTCGTATTCGTCTTACTCTGGACTTGATATATTTCATGTAGTATTGTTTATGCAGAGACCATTGCAATATCAAGAGACCTGCTCCTGATAAGCGCATGCTTTACCCTGTTTTTCAGATCGTGACAAGGAGAATATTTCGATGAGCATCCAATCAATTAACCCCGCCACTGAAGAAGTCATTGAAACGTTTGAACCATTTACTCCTGCTCAAGTGAACCAGGCGCTTGAACAAGCACATAAAGCTTTTTTGGGCTGGCGTGAGACTACGTTTACCGAACGAGCCACTCTTTTGCATCGCGTTGCCTCATACTTACGACAACACAAAGTTGAACTTGCGCGCCTAGCAACCTTAGAGATGGGCAAACCAATCATTGAGTCTGAAGCAGAAGTTGAAAAGTGCGCATGGAACTGCGATTTTTACGCTGATAACGCCGAAAAGTTTCTCACTGATGAGCAAGTTGCATCGAGTGCAACAGAGAGTTACGTCTCGTACCTTCCCCTGGGTGTAATACTGGCTTTGATGCCGTGGAATTTTCCTTACTGGCAAGTATTTCGTTTTGCTGCCCCAGCTTTAATGGCAGGTAATACGGTAGTTCTAAAGCATGCTTCTAATGTATCGCTTACGGCCCTGAAAATTGAACGCATATTTCAGGAATGCAGTTTACCAGAAGGCGTGTTCCGTACCGTACTGGTGCCAGGTTCA
>DATMNR010000241.1:0-7058 GCA_035568795.1 Ktedonobacteraceae bacterium | reverse complement strand
ACCTGCCCACACTGCGGCAAGTCAGCTCACACCTATGCTTCCCCTGCCCTTGACTGCAAACCGCTGGAGTCGGGGGCCTGGCTGCGCTGTTTGGCCTGTGGCTGGAATGGGGCCCGAGACTACGCCGCAGCCATCAACATTGCCCTGTTGGGCGTCACCTCTCTGGTGCAAGATATGGCGCACACAGAGCAGCGGAACCTGCCCAAACGTCCTACCATGACCACAAAAGATCTCAACTCGGAGTCCTACATGGGTTCCGGGCTGGCGCTACGGTTGCCGCCAACACCCTCAAGGGGGTGCCTCGAGAGAGGAAAGCTGTTCGTCAATGGCTGGAGCAAATCTGTGACCCTGCATTCCGCATTCTCCCAAGAAACCATGCTTCGTTTATGCGGCTAGCAGCCCCTTGTGACAGATTACTCTTCCTAGACCTACTTCTCAGCAACGGTATAGTAATAGCAAATAATTCACCGCTACACAGTTCGTCAATAGAGAGCAGGATGGAGAAAAAATGAGCATAGCTGAAGTAACTATACAAGAGCTCATGAGTAAAATGACTCTGGAAGAAAAGATTGCTTTGACCATTGGTAAAGATTTTTGGAGCACTAATGGGATTGAACAATTGGGAATTGCTCCAATCGCACTTAACGATGGCCCACATGGTGTTCGCAAACCGGCGGCAAGTACTGAAATAGGCCTAGGAAGTTCTTTTGCAGCTACCTGTTTTCCAACGGCTAATACGCTGGCCTGCTCATGGGATACCGCTCTGGTCGAGGAAGTCGGAGAGGCGCTTGGTGAAGAATGCCTGGCACTGGATGTGCAGGTTTTGCTCGGCCCTGGTGTGAATATCAAACGAACACCTCTTGGTGGACGGTGTTTTGAGTATTATTCCGAAGATCCTGTATTGGCCGGCGAATTGGGCTGTGCCTTTGTAAACGGCGTCCAGAGCAAGGGCATTGGGACTTCACTCAAACACTACGCCTGTAATAATCAGGAATTTGAACGCATGTCAATCGACGTTGTAATAGATCAGCGCACACTCAGAGAGATTTACCTGACAGCATTCGAGCGTGTTGTCAGAAAATCACACCCCTGGACTGTTATGTGTGCCTACAACAAAGTAAATGGCACCTACGCTTCTGAACACCCCCTACTCCTGCGCGATATTTTGAAGAAAGAATGGGGCTTTGAGGGAGTTCTCGTCTCAGATTGGGGGGCGGTCAATGAGAAAGAGAAGGCACTTGAGGCTGGTCTTGATTTACAGATGCCTGGCTACACTGGTAACCATACAGCAAAAATGGCGCAACTAGTAAGAGATGGACAACTTTCTGAAAGTGTTATCGATGAGGCTGCAACTCGAGTATTACGAATGATGTTGCAAGGAAGAGAGAACCGCCAGCCTGGCTTCGTTTTCGATCCGCAGGTGCATCATGCCCTGGCACGCAGAGCCACTGCTGAATCTATTGTATTGCTTAAAAATACGGATCATACGTTACCACTGCAAATAGAGCAACTTCGCTCAGTCGCCATCATAGGCCGTTTTGCTAAAGTACCTCGCTATCAAGGATCCGGCAGTTCCCAAGTTGTGCCAACCGAATTGGATTCGAGCTATGTTGAATTACAGGGCTGGCTTGGAGACAATGTTCACACAACTTATGCAGATGGTTATAACGATGAAGGGTCGCTAGATGAAGCACGACTGATTGAAGCAGTAGAGCAGGCGAAAACCTCGGACATCGCACTTATTTTTGCTGGACTCCCAGGTGCCTATGAATCCGAAGGCTATGATCGTAAACATCTCTTCATGCCTGAGAGCCACAATCGACTTATTGCGGAGGTGTGTCAGGTTCAGCCAAATACCATCGTCGTTTTACACAACGGTGGAGCCGTCGCAATGCCATGGATTGATGGTCCAAAAGCGATCCTCGAAGCTGGACTGGGAGGTCAGGCAGTAGGTGGTGCTATCGTTGACGTCCTTTCTGGAAAGGTCAATCCATCTGGCAAGTTAGCCGAAACTTTTCCTGTGCGCTTAGAGGATACTCCTGCCTACATCAACTACCCTGGCGAAAACAATAAAGTATACTATGGCGAAAGGCTGTTTGTCGGATATCGCTACTACGACAAAAAGGAAATCAAACCTCTCTTCCCCTTTGGCTATGGCCTCTCATATACAACATTCGAGTACACCAACCTGTTTATAAATACAACCGAGATGAATACAGGGGAGACATTGGATATCACTGTCACCTTACATAATGCTGGCACACGAGCAGGAAAAGAAGCAGTCCAATTGTATGTAGAATCGCTCACATCTCAGTTTATCAGACCCCAAAAAGAGTTAAAGGCTTTCGCTAAGATAGAGCTTGAGCCAGGCGAATCCAAAGATGTCCATATGACATTAGAGGAACGCGACTTTCAAATCTATGACGATGAACGGCAGGAATGGCGTACCGAGGGTGGTGAATTTAACATTCTGATCGGATCTTCCAGTGAAACAATTGTACTTCGTGAACGTGTAACGGTGAATGAGGATCCAAGATCTATGGTACCTCAATTTAACAGGATGTCACCGATCAAGCAGTTTTTATACTACCCAAAAACTCGCGAACTGTTAATACAAACATTTGCTGGAACACCAAGAGCAGCATTATTTCTCAGTGATGATGAGATGTTTACTTCTATGCCGATTGCAAAAATGGTTGTCCTGGGTGCCCTTACTGATGAGAAGGTTGATTTGCTGATTGAACAGGCGAATCAAAAGTCCAGTATCTAAAGGCATTTGCTAATGTGATAGCGCTCTGATAGGGTACTTCTGTAATATCAACTATGTAGAAGATCATCCTTTCAGAGTGCTATCACATTATCTAATAACCTCAATCAGCATGAGGGGCAGAAGCGGCCAGGGCAACTTCAGGCGTGGCTTCTTCCATAGGCAGTGGGATCGCTTGCTCTTGCCGGGGCAGTGGAGGCAGGCGGAAAGGCACAAACTCCTCTTCCTGTCTTAGATTTCTTTCATCCTCTCTGGCATTCCACGCTCTGAGGATACCCAGGGCAGCCATTGCATATACAAATTCCGCTACGCTTCCCATGATATTTTCTCCTTCTTCTGTTTCTTCTGATTTATCTATAGCGTTGCTTAGAAAGAGCGTACTCGCAGTTTTGTTTGAACAGGTGAACGTCTTTCTGCTACAAGTCTAGCTGGAGAAAGGGGGCAAAACATCGTGAGAATTCCGTGAATCGACTACGTATCTTGGGGTTACTGGGATGAATCCAGCACAAGGTGAAGTACGGAGAATTCCGTAGAGAAAATCAGACGAGATGATGTTCTATGGCATACCGGGTGGCAGCACTGCGGGAGGACACACCTATTTTTCCATAAATCGAGGTCAGATGAGTATCAACGGTGCGGGGACTGATGACAAGCTGATTGGCGACCTGCTCATTGGTCATTCCCTGTGCCACCAGGCGCAACACCTCGACTTCACGTGGGGTAAGTCCAGCTGAATCAGATTTCAGCTTCTTCCTTGCAACTGGAGTCGATGGCGAAGGAGGTTGTAATGTAATAGACACCCGCTCCTGCAAGACTTGATCGGGCGTCATCAGTCGTCCCCCTTCATAGGCTGCCGCGAATGCCCGTTCCCCAAGATGTCGCTGTACATCCTTAATAGCGTTCTCATACATCATTCGCTCAGCTGGAGCGTGTGGCTGGCCAATCGAATTACGTAAAACTTCTGCAGCTCCCCATATTTGGGCTGCCCACACATGTTTTCCTTGCATTGACACCACCGTTGCAAGGCCCTCCATACAGTTGACTAGTAGCTCTTGATCGCCAAGGGCCCTTGCAAGCGCAAGGCTCTCTTCATAACTGCTGTAAGCCTCTATTAAGTCACCCTGAATGAAGGCAACTCGTGCAAGGCCTGAGACAGCCCAGGCCATACCTGCTAGATGTCCTAGCTCTTTGTGCTGCTCTACACTTTGCTCAAACCACGAATGTGCTTCTTCAATATCACCTTGCAACAAAGCAATTTGGCCTAAGAGATGGAAGCAAGCAGCAATTCCCTCCTTATCAGCCACTTGCCTGTATAGATCGAGCACGCTTTCCACCTGTAAGCGTGCTATGTTCAGAGCAGCTTGTGTATCAAAAAGTATCTGTGCCATAAGGAGTTTGGCATCGGCTACACCTCTCAAATACCCAAGGTCGCTGGAGAGTGCCAGGCTCTCCTCGCAAAGAGCTCGAGCATGATTGTAGTCACCTTGACCTCGTGCGAGCCATGCCAGTGCAAAGAGCGAGTTTACCATTCCCTCCTTGTCATTCGTTAGCTTATAAAGAGCAAGTGCCTCCTCAAGCAACGTATGTGCACTGCTCAGGTTACCTTTATTCCAGCTAAGCATTCCAAGTATCTCCAAAGCAGAGGCGATTCCTCTGGTATCTCTCATTTTGCCGAACAGAGCCTGGCTTTCCCTGGCCAGAGTCTCTGCACGTTCATAGTCACCCTGTTGAAATGCAAGTTTCCCTGCTGACACGAGCGCTTTTGCTAGCACAGGCTCTTCAACGCCCTCACGTTTCATCAATGCCCGCTCCAGGAAGGTCAGCCCTTCACGCCAATGGCCTCCCCACAGCCAGAATGGTGTGAGTGTTCCACCCAGGCGAAGAGCCAACGTTGAGTTGGGTACCGTCTCCATTTGCTTCAACGTGTATTGGAGTGCTGCGCGCAGGTTATCAAGTTCTTGCTCCAACCGTTCTAACCACTCTCCTTGCCACACCTCGTCCCGCCTTTCCAACCCTGATACCACCAAACTCAGGTAGTACGCAGCATGAGCCTCCTGCGCGACATTCAATTCCCCACTTTCGGTCAGGGCCTCGAGTGCAAACTCACGAATGACCTCAAGCATAGCAAAACGTGGCTCTTCCTGATCTGCATCCAGACGGTAGAGTAAGCTATTATCCAAAAGCGCGTTCACGCGATCCAACAGCACCCCAGCTACATCATTCTTCGAGACGTTAATAGCGGCGCATACAGTTTCAGCTGCCTCCAATGTCCAGCCACGTACGAACACAGACAATCGCCGGAAGAGTTGCTGTTCGGCTGCACCTAACAAGCCGTAACTCCAGGCTATTGTGTTACGCAGCGTTTGCTGGCGCTCAGGTACATCACGTGCTCCATCCGTCAACACTGCTAGCCGCTGGCCGAAACGGGCGAGCAGCGCTTGTGGTGATAGCAATTTCATCCGAGCTGCTGCTAATTCGATCGCTAGTGGCAATCCGTCCAGGTGCACACAAATCTCAGCGATGGTGCGAGTATTAGTGGCAGTCACGTGAAAGTTGGGCTTTACACTGCGTGCGCGCTCTAGAAAGAGGGCAACTGCGGCATTTTGAGAGCGAACCTCACTCGTTAGAGGATGGTTAAGGTCGGGCAGCGCAAGCGGTAAAACAGGAAACTCGTGTTCATCACGAACATGCAATGCTGCACGGCTGGTTACGAGAAACTTGAGGTGCTGGCAGGCGGCAAGCAGTTCTGAAAGCCTGGGCGCTGCCGTCACCACCTGTTCGAAGTTGTCGAGTACAAGCAATATTGGTATATCACGTATGAACGCTTTCAGCCAATCAAGCAGTGGCTGTTCTCCTGTCTCTTTGAGCCTGAGCGACTGAGCAATAGCGGGAATAACAAGGTCAGGATCGCTGATGGATGCAAGCGAAACGAAGGAAACCTTTTCTGCAAACATATCCAAAAGATTGTTCGCTACCTCCAGAACCAGACGAGTTTTACCGACACCTCCGGGTCCAGTAAGAGTTACGAGGCGTATGTCAGTTTGTCGGAAGAGCGTACACAACGCTGCAACCTCCTGCTCGCGCCCCAGCAATGGAGTTGGCTGAAGAGGTAGGCTGTGAGTTTGTAGATGCCCCGTGCTAAACGCTTGCTGGGGATGAAATTGGGCGCTCTCGTATTGTATGACTTTTGTCCTCCGTTGTCCCAATGCACCTCTCGTGTAAGTGCTCTAAGCTTAGCAGATATTAAAAACCCCTGCAAGAGATTCAGAGTAGTGATATGATATTTGCAAGTTGACTCTTCAGGTGAAGAACAGAAGCACGCTTCAGGTCCAAACGTACTGAAAGATTTTCTTGGTAATGAATCAGCGCTTCAGCTAATGTGATTTCAATAGAATATGCTTATCATCCCTTTCGGTCAAAGATGCTGACCATTTGGAGCGGATGCTAGTTATACGAAACAAGCAATGAACAAAGATACACGAAAACTACGAGTTGGAGTTCTTGGCTGTGGGCCCATTTCCCAGGCTGCACACTTCACGAGTTGCCGCAAGGCCCTAAACGCAGAATTGTACGCTATCTGCGATCAGGCGGAAGACCTGGTGAGCAGGATGGTCGCCGTACATGAACCCCAGGTCTCCTACCTCGACTATGACCAGATGTTGGCAGACCCGCAGGTGGAAGCCGTCATCGTTGCTATTGCGGACCAATTCCATCTAGAGGCCGCTCGCAAGGCCATAGCGGCAGGTAAGCATGTACTGGTGGAGAAACCTCTTGGAGTCACCGTGGAAGAGTGCGAGCAGCTGCAAGCGCAGGTGCGTGAATCGGGTCTGGTGTTCCAAATGGGAAACATGAAACGTTTTGATCCAGGCATCGCCTTTGCACACCACTTTATCCAGGAAGAAATGGGCCAGATGCTGGCACTCAAAGCCTGGTACTGTGACTCTACCTACCGCTATGTTCTAACTGACAATCTGCAGCCCATCATCATGAGCAGTTCAAAAGCTAGAAGACCCGAGGGCAATCCGAAAGCCGATAAGACTCGTTACTATCTGCTGACGCATGGCAGCCATCTTGTTGATACAGCTCGTTTCCTTGGAGGCGAGATTAAGAGCGTGCAGGCCAGGCTCGTCGAGAAATTTGGTGCGTATTGCTGGTTCGTAGCAGTCGCGTTTGCCGATGGCAGTGTAGGACATCTCGACCTTACCATCGCGGTACGTATGGATTGGCACGAGGGCTTTCAGGTGTATGGTGAGTATGGCAGTGTCATTGGCAAAACATACAATCCATGGTA
>DATMNR010000240.1:0-4681 GCA_035568795.1 Ktedonobacteraceae bacterium | reverse complement strand
AGGAAGATCGCATTTGTGTGCGCAATATGCTGCTTTGATTGGGACTTATCTCCATCTCAGGTACTTTGATGCCCATTCAATACTCTTCACATTTTATTCCACATATTTGGAAGAGGTGATCTACTATCGACAAGAAATTATTTAGAATCCTCGCCATAGCGGGCAGTTTACGGCAGGGTTCCTATAATCAAGGGCTGCTGCGTGCTGCGCGGGAAGTTGCACCTGATTGGGTCGAGGTGCAATTCTTCGACATTGGTACGTTACCTTTTTTTAACGAGGATGTTGAGGCTGCCGGGGAACCCGAACCGGTTCGCAGGTTCAAGGATGCCATTCGTGCATCAAACGCCCTCCTGATAGCCACTCCTGAGTACAACGGCTCGGTACCGGGAATGCTTGCGAACGCGATCGACTGGGCATCGCGACCAACTGGTCGCAGTGTCTTGCGGAACAAGCCGGTAGCTGTTATGGGTGCTGTCCTGGGTAAATCGGGATCGGCGAACGCGCAGGCAATCCTGCGAGGAGTGCTCGGACGCATTGGTGCCGTCGTGGTACCCGACCCTCAGGTACTGGTGCCGCAGGCCTCCAAACTGTTTGATGAGCAGGTGAACCTGCGTGATGAAGGTACGCGCGAAGAGATCCGCCAGTTGGTCGAGGCAGTGGCACATTGGTGCCGACGCGTCCAGCCCGAAGATCCAGTCCATTCACAATCGATGATTGTTTCGTAGCATCAATAGTACCGTGTGGGGAGAGGTCCGCACATCTCATGCTGACAGGTGAATAGACGAGGAGCATAGAACACATACTAAAAGCAGAGTGGAAGCTCCTCGTTCGTAACTCTACTACATCATGTAAAGAACAAAAATATTCAACTTAAGCATTACAACTTTTGGATGAAGGGAGCGAAGGAAGATGAATGGAGATCCAGAATTGCTGCATCCGAGTATCGAAACACTACTGCCTCTGGTACCGGGGACGCTGGCACCAGATTTCACCTTGCATAGTACGCCCGATGAAACAGTCTCGTTGCACGATTTTCGTGGTCAGCCAGTCATTCTGGTATTTTACTCTGCCGACTGGAGTCCCGTTTCAAGCGATGAGTTGACACGCTATCATGAGCTGATGCCAGAAATCTCGCGCTTGAAAGCAGAACTTCTCGGAATATCTGTCGATGGGGCCTGGTCTCACCTTGCGTTCGCTCAGCACCGACAGTTCCTATTCCCGTTGCTTTCTGACTTTGAACCAAAAGGAGTGGTTGCCCGAACATACGGTGTTTTTCGTGCTCACGAGGGAACCTGCTCTCATGCGCTCTTTGTGCTTGATGAGGAGGGGATTATTCGCATGAGCCACGTGTACCCCCCGGTGAGCATGAACCCAGTTACGGACGACCTGCTCAACGTTCTTGAGCAGTTTCAAGATGTTCAACGGTCTGAAGAGATGAAGATGCTGCCGAGACTCACAATGCCTGTGAGTGAACGCGATCATATTCAAGGACCAACAACAGCTGAGGTGACCCTGGTTGAATACGGAGATCACGGATGTCCCTATTGCACCGAGGCCTATCCCGTTGTCAAAGAAATCCAACGGCAACTGGGTTCCAAACTACGCTTTGTCTTCCGTCACTATTCTCAATCACATTTTCATCCTCATGCCAGACATGCCGCGAAGGCAGCAGAAGCAGCTTCGGCCCAAGATATGTTTTGGGAGATGCATGGCGTGTTGTTCGAGCACCAGCACAATCTGCTTCTGCTTACTTGCTCCTACGGCTTGCGCGAAATGCTGAAAGGCGAGTGTAAAGATGTCGGCATTGACGAGCGCCGAGAGCCCACCTGGCGCTGCGTCGCCGGTCACGTCCTGTGGAAGGACAACACGTTCCGGTTCCAGCTCGTGGGGCAGGGCTCCGGGAACACCTATTTGCGGTTCTGGCAAGATTACGCCGTGGAGCTCGATGACGACAGCTACGGCACTTACAATTTCAACTGGGGGTACTACCTCGAAAGCCTCCGTCTCTTCTGCACCATGGGCATCGGCAAACCGTTCCATTCTCCTCCCTAACGCACTCACTCGATTCGGTATACTCCGACTGGAGCGATGACAGATCGCTAGCAGGAGATGCGCTACCTTAGCACTCATCCTGAAGCGGCTTTGGAGGTCTTGCCTCTCTCTTTTTAGAACGCCTAATCCCTGCTCATCCCTCTAACACCAGCTTCGACTCGCATGTCACGCACAGGGTGGCCCAGGGAATAGCCTCCAGCCGTTTTTCGGGGATGGGCTGCCCGCAATTGCTACAGATACCATACGTCCCATTATCGATGCGTACCAGCGCCTGTTCTACTTCGACGAGCAACGTTTTCTCATTGTCCAGAATAGCTTGTTCCACGTCTGTTTCCTCAAGATCCACTGCCTCTTCTTCCGGCTCTACATTGCCATCGCTTGCTTGGATTGCATCTTCGGGTTGCGCGGGGCTTCCTATCAGTCTCGCGATATGTTGCTGAAGCTCAGCCTGTTTCTCTTCAAGTCGCTTTCTCATGACAGCTAAGTCTATTGCCATCTATGTATATCCTTTCGTCGCACAGGTTTCATAATAGGAAATTGTACCTCTTTTCTCTCTTCTAGCATAGTCTTTTTATATACGCCTTTTGTAGGTAGATAGAGGCAGAGCGTAATGCATTCTAAGCTTTCCTGACTACATGCGTAACTCTTATTAAACCTCAATCACGACTGGGAGGACCAGAGGCTGGCTGTGGAATTTTTTGAAGATATACCGTTCGGCAACGTCACCGATGATTCTCCTGACATATACTCGGTTTGTGATCGTGCCTTTTTGATTGGAAAGCGCTTTTGCAATGTCTTTCTGTAAGAATTTCGCCAGATCTGCTTTTGATTCAGACAATGAGGTACCGCGCATGATGATGTCGGGTTTCCTCGCTAATTGACAGTTCGAAGCGTTGATTTCTACTAGCAGGATCACTACTCCCTCCTGTGCTAACCGTTCACGGTCACGGATTACATAACTTTCCAGCTCTTCCCCCGATACTTCATCGACGTAGACATTTTTCACCTCAATTTTCTTGCCCAATTTGGCGTGTTGAGCGGTAAATACGACTTCCTGCCCATTTTCAATCAGAAAAATCTGATTTCTTTTGTAATTCATTTTTTCACAGAGGGTACGGTATGCGATCATATGCCGATACGTTCCGCTGATTGGCAAGAGGAATTTGGGCTGAGTCAAGGAAATTAAAAGCATATGATCGCCGGAAGAGCCATGACCGGAGACATGGAAGGACCCACTGGCAATATCCGAATACATGACGGTTGCACCTTTTTTTGCAATCGCATCTACCAACGAACTGACAGCAAGTTCGTTGCCCGGTATCGGATCGGCTGAGAAGATCACCATATCATTGGGTTGCAGTCGTATCTCTCTGAATTCTCCTCCCGCTATGCGTGTCATGGCAGAGTTTTCCTGGCCCTGGCTTCCCGCTACCAGCAGCATGACTTGATTGCTCTGAAAGTGAGGTATCTGGTCTATTGGGATTTCAGTTCCCCGTTTGATATGCAGATAGCCGAGTTTTTGTGCGATGCGTTTGGCTTTGATGATGGATCGACCGACAAAACAGACCTTGCGGTTGAGCTTTTCTGCCGCTTCAATCGCCTGGTTCAATCGGGACACATTGGACGAATTGGTCGTGATAAAGACCTTTCCTTGATAGTCACGCATCGCTTTTTCAAAATTCTGTGTGAGCTTCTCTTCCGAGGGAGTAAATCCGGGTCTTTCAGCGCCAAGGCAATCAGAAAGAAGGGCCGTTATGCCTTTTTGTGCTGCCTGTGCTATTTTGAGAAATTCCGTCCTTTTCCTGTCAGCAGGAGTCAAATCGAATTTGTAGTCCGCTCCATGGTAGAAGTTGCCTGCAGGAGTTTCAATGAAAAGGTGAGCCGCATCTGGTATAGAGTGTGTGACATGGATAAGGGTGATGTTGAAATCACCGATCTGCATAGTGCCAGGAGTAAATGGAACCGTCTGAACAACAGGATGAGTATGGAATTCGGTCAATTTTTCATTGGCAAGAGCGGCTGTGAGCGGTGATCCGTACACAGGAAAAGACGGCAATTGCGGTACAATATACGGCAAGCCGCCGATATGATCTTCGTGTCCATGGGTCAACAGCATACCGACGATTTTCTTTTTGGCTTTGCCCTCGGGCATACAGTTCTGAAGGAGATAGGTAATATCAGGCAGGAGTAAGTCTACTCCCAACATGGTTTCATCGGGGAACCCTAAGCCACAATCGACAATAAGGATCTGGTCTTTGTACTCATACAAATACATATTGCGTGTGACATCTTCTTCTCCTCCAAGCGACAAGAATTTGACCGTTTCCGTTTGCATTTCTTCAGTTTTTTGCGTTTGTTTTGTTGTCATGAACTGCCCCGGTAGATTGGACACACATTTCGTCGTTGTTCGTGCATGTCAGACTGGTGGCTCAACTGCTTCCAATGGCTTTCAAACTCGGCCGGAGTGAGCTAGCCCAAGTTAGAATGGATGCGCTTGTACATATACACCTCGTCGAGAAAGCGTCTGGGCTGTTGTTTAATAGCAGTATAATACCCATATTCAGTTTTGTCTATTGGTTGTACTGGCTACTTCGTGCATCCGTTCGAAAAATTATCAACTTTATCTTTC
>DATMNR010000239.1:0-5373 GCA_035568795.1 Ktedonobacteraceae bacterium | reverse complement strand
CTAGCAAAGGTTGATCGGATAGCAATACCTTTATTTTTCTGTATATACAACTGCCACATAGCCGCAGATTCATTGTCATTTGACACATATCCTCGCCAAAAAGGGGAGATATGCGTCAGAGGAAGAAAATGGCGAGGATATGGGACTCCGTCAACTTTGGTAAACCGGGTATTGTAGAGATATAATCCCGCCTCAAGAAGTGCTGACTGGAGCAGATAAGGAGTCTTGCCTGTCTGCTGATATAACGTCAGAAAACAGGTTTATGCTGTGCATCTCTACATCCAGTCTTTCACTCTTTTCTGTCCCTGTGAGCATGTAATGTCGCTTCAGCGACAGGGGCGCCCCTGTCGCTGAAGCGACCGCATCATTACAACCTATCCACCGATGAGAGAGGGGAACTGAAGACGTTCCTGTTCTTAATCCAACTCGACTATAGGCCAACCTCGACTACTGGCAGACCATGTACGCCGAGGATGGTGGAGATTTCGCTGCCGTGATGGATGTCATGTTCGAGCACACCCCAGATGATCGACTGGCGTGAATATGCGGGTCCCACTTCTCCAGAAAGAGCCGCCGCACCCAGCCACATCTGGGCGAATGGCTGGAGCGCAGGCTCGACCAGTTTCGCGTGACGCACACGTCCCGCCTCATCCAGAGGCGGGAAGACCTGTTCAAGATCAGCAGGGGTCAGGCGGGCAAGCGTCTTCTGGATCATTTGCCAGGTCTTCTCCAGTCCGGCAACCAGTTCTGCCGCCGTGTGGAATGGATCCACGTCCCCCTCACAGACTCCCAGAGCCCATAATTCGAGGGAAGTAAGATCGTCGCTCCCCTCACCCATTCGTGCGTGGAACCACCAGGCGCGATCCGCAACAATATGCGTCGCGTACATGCCAATCGACCAGTGGCGCGGCGTGTTGCGCAAGGCAAGCTGCTCTCCTGTAAGGGGCGCGATGGCCGCGACAAGACGCTGCTGGTAGGTACCCCAACCCGCATAGAATGGGAAAAGTGAAAGCTGATGTTCTGTCATGATAGGTACTCCTTGCTTGTTTCTAAGAGAAAAAACAGCACGATCGGATCAACACGCGCGAGGAAACGATGGGGCAGAAAGAGGGAGGAGAGAGAGCAGGTCATCGCTTGCACCATGATCGAATATGCGGCTGCCGCGACAGGGGAAAAGATGGCATCCATCTGCCAATGGTGTGGTGGATGGGGAACAGCAGCGACGCGTTCGCCGGAGTTCCATGCCTGACACCTCTTTGCAGCACGCTTCTCCATATCGACTTTCGCACCATCAAATGCTTGCGTTCTCACTATCCGCCGTCTCGCTGAGGCCTCGCCAGAAAGGTCGTCGAGCAGGAATCATACTCCTCTCGCATTCCAGGCGTAGAACGGCTGAGCGCTCATGCCTGATGAGAGACACGCGATAGATGGAAGCAAGAATGGTAACGTCTGTTTCACTGTTTGAACAGGAAACAGGATGGAGTTAGCAGCACACTGACATAGATGTCAAAACCTCCCCAAAAAACAAGTGAATACTTCACTGCTTAGAGCATACTCAACTTTGAGACCAAAAACAAGGTGTTGACGCACTTATTCGCCACATTGATGCACTTCTTCGCCCGATTCAGGCGTGAAACGCAGATTCGTGGAGGAAATTTCGGGATTTTGTGTACGCAACTTTTTCGGGCAGGTTTACGAGTCAATTTGAAATGTGGGCAAGATATGCGCCTGAAAAACCAAGAACATAAATTCTGATTCAGCTCAATTAACTGGCGATTTTATGAGTCAGAAGTGGCGAATTTATCAGAAAATCTATCGGCTCTTGCAAAGTACAAGGCTTTCTTATCTATAAGAGAAACAAGCTTTGTAAAATCCATGTATCTCCATATTGTCACATTTTCATTCTCTGGTACATTGAATAAAGGCTCTGCACTGTACATTACTACCTCGTTGCTTTCTTCCATGTGATGGATTCTGTTCGATTAAACTTTTCAAACAAATAAAGGATGCTCAGTTTGAATTCATTATATAGTGCAGGTAAATAGTAGCCCAGCAAACAGCCTCCCTGTTGAAATGGCTCAGTAAGAGTACTTGGTGTTTCTCAATGGTGGCTACGAGTTTTGTGTTATTCGCAAAAGCAAACATTTTATAGCGTATAATTATAATGTACAGAGCTTATCAACCAAGAGATAAAAGGATACATTTTCAGGGAATATCAGTTGGTATGCAGAAACCGTCAAACTCGATTTGGAAGCACGAAAAATAATAGAGAGGACTTCTTCAAAACCTCAAAAATATCGAATAAGGCAGACGCTATCCGAACAGCATGTGGGTAAAAAAGAGTAATCACAAGGAGAGTAAGTATGTTGAAAGTAAAAGCAGCATTTAGCGGATTTTCAGTCGATGACCAGGCTACGAGCAACGAATTTTATACGAAGACACTGGGACTAAAAGTAGACGATGAGGGCATGGGATTGAGGCTATACTTACCTAACGGCGGCACGGTGTTTATATATCTAAAACACGACCATCAACCAGCTACGTTTACCATTTTGAATTTTGTGGTTGAGAACATCGATGAAGCCGTAGATGAACTAAAAAGTCGTGGCGTCACATTTGAACGCTATGAAGGTTCACCACAAGACGAAAAAGGCATCCTCCGCGGTCGCTCTCAACACATGGGCCCGGATATCGCCTGGTTTAAAGACCCGGCGGGTAATATTTTGTCCGTGCTCGAAGATGCGTAAGGAGCTATGGCCAAACACCGTTTGTAGAAACCTGGGTTACTTTTAATCATGCTTCATCTCATGGGGTTGCACTTAGCCGTTTCGCAAATGCCCGCACCAACTGAGTAAACGCTTCGGGTTGTTCCAAATTGCAGATATGACCCGATTGTTTGATGATCTGAAGCTGACCAACCTGAGCTTGCCGGAAGAAAGACGCATTCGCTCCAGGGGCAGCTTTGGGACCTCGACGACAAGCTATGGAAGCTCGCTACCAAACTACGGGACTACGCACCGCGCAAACGGCGACCGGGGCCGCCAGAGGCGCGGCAAGATCCGCTCTTTCCACCGGATGAGGCCGCCTCTAGCTAAGCCCCCTCGTGTTTGATTGCCATGACCGCTGATGTTGAGCAGCACACCTCGCACACGGTTTACATATCCTGGCATTCAAAGTGACACACCCCCTCCGCCATGTTTTCCAGTGCTATCAGGAGCGGGCCGAAGCTGGGGATAGGGAAACGAAAACTGCGAAAATGGGCCATTTCATGCTCGTATGTGCCTGGTTGGGAAAAGTATGCTGCTCGCCCTGGACGCGCGCAAGAGGCGCATGCTTTACAACTCTGGCCCCGCCCGATAGCCAGTTCTTGCGAGTGGGAACTGTCACAGTGGTCAGGAAGATTTGTCTATACTTGTAGCAGATGATGTGATGACCCATCTTTTGAGGAAAGGAAGCGATGTATAACCCATTCAATGAAGCCATCAGCACCGCCATCAGTGACGAGGCTCTCGTTCTTCAAGCGAAAAATGGCGATTGGAACTCGCTTGAGCAACTCATCGGGCGGCATCAAGCCTGGATTTTTAATATTGCTGTTCGCATGGTTCATAAGCACGAGGAAGCAGAGGACATCACCCAAGAGGTTCTGCTCAAGATGCTCACAAAACTGAGTACCTTTCAGGGAAAGAGCAGCTTCAGAACGTGGCTGTATCGCATTGTGGTCAATCATGTCCTCAATCTCAAGCAACGACCCAAAGAGGTCACGTTTTCAGAGCTTGGGAAGGTCATTGAACAGCTTCCCGATCAAGCGCTGCCCGATCAAGCGGAGGTCTCTCTGCCCCTCTCGGTGCTTGTCGAGGAGGCCAAAGTTGGCTGCACGACGGGTATGTTACTGTGCCTGGATCAGCGACAGCGACTGGTCTTCATCTTAGGAGAGATCTTTGGGGTCACGAGCGAGATGGGAGCAGAACTGATGGACCTTTCACCCAGCAACTTTCGGCAACTGCTTACCCGCGCACGGCATGATCTGTACAATTACATGAATGACAGGTGTGGCCTCATCAATCAGTCGAATCCCTGTCGGTGCGCGCGCAAGACTCGCTCCTTTATAGAGAAGGGCTATGTTGATCCGAAGCGCCGACAATTTACCCGTGAACACTTCGGGCAGATTGCCGCGATTGCTCCAGATCGGACTCAGGAACTCGACCACCTCGTCGAACGGCAGCATGCTACCATCTATCGAGAACATCCCTTCCTTGCAGCCCCCGATCAGGTCAGCAGGTTCCGCCAACTCCTCAACATGCCAGCGTTTCGCAAGAGCCTGATGTTGGATGCGAACCCTTAGCGGATGCAAACTGTCACAACGGTGCGCAGCGCTGGTCTAAGGTGGTGAGCAGGAGAACACGCAGTCCTCTTGCTAATGCTCTCCACCTTGAATCTGGAGACACTAAGGGAGGTTTTTCATGATGGTAAGTAAACAACCTGTTGAAACGCTTCAGCAGCAGATCGAGGCATTTCAGGCTCAACTAGCAAAACAGCTTCCTCCTGAGATGCTGGCTGAACTCGCCAAAAGCAGCGCAGCCCTGATTCAGACAGGGATTGCCCAGCAGAGTGTAAAGGTAGGCGAGCAGGCGCCAGACTTTACGCTGCCCGATGTTTTCGGGAACGAGGTTACGCTCTCTGAACTGCTCAAGCAAGGCCCCGTTGTGGTCACGTTCTATCGCGGGGAATGGTGTCCTTTCTGCAATTTACAGCTTCGCGCGTATCAACGTATCCTGCCACAGATCCAGTCGTTGGGAGCAACATTGGTGGCTATTTCGCCACAGACGCCTGACCACTCCTTGTCAACGGTTGAGAAAAAGGAATTGACCTTCATCGTTCTCAGCGATGTCGGCAATAAGGTGGCCCGTGCGTATCGGATCGTCTTCACACTTGAGGAGAGTATTCGTCCTCTCTACACAACGATCGGATCGGACCTGCCCACCTTCAATAGCGATGCGTCATGGGAGTTGCCGATGCCAGCCACGTTTCTTGTCGCTCAGGATGGTACGGTCCGCCTGGCCTTTGTTGAGGAGGATTTCACCCGCCTCTTGGAACCCGCTGACCTGCTAGATGGCCTTCGCACTATGGCTGGTAACAGATAAACGACCTCACTGGAGTCGAAGGTCTGCTGATGCACGGGCGCGACGAAGAAAGGAGAAAGTAGGCCGCTCGTAGCCCCGGCCACCACGTCGGGGCTACGAGCAAGGCGCGGATCGGTGGAACCGAGCAGCGTGGCTTGGTCTGATCGAGGAGACAGGAAGAATGCCGGAGGGATTGGGAATTGGTAAATGAAATCTTCATCTTAGACGTTGATGCAGAGACACTCAATGAACG
>DATMNR010000238.1:0-3215 GCA_035568795.1 Ktedonobacteraceae bacterium | reverse complement strand
ATGTCAAATGCTCTGTCGTCACGTACATCATATATTTGACTATTGCGGGCTGCACGTCCGCATTTTGGATCACGATCACCATTGACTGGATATTCACACTTGGCCGTACAAGCTACAACTTTCGCGCCATATCTGCGGGCATCTGCCACCAGGCCAAACTGATTGCCGCTTGCTCCTTGGTCAAGTCCTGCCGCATAGACTCGCTCAATACCAGCCAAAGCCCATCGTCCCATGATTTCACGATAGAGACCTGAGATCGGACGCCTCTGATGATCAAAGCCAAACATGAACCACTCTTCCAGGAAAACCGTCTTGATACCGCGCAGCACAAGCTCTTCAACCGGAATATCACCAAGCGATTCTACGGTTGTACAGTTTGGGGTAAGCGTCGCGTTTCCACTCAAGACATAGCCACGAGGCGCGATAACCACGTCTCGAACGTCCACTCCCGGCCGATAGGCCTCATACGGAATGCCGAGGTGAGCAAGTTCGCCCATCTTGCCATAGAGTCGCGTCGTTTTACCCGCACCCATAGGGCCAGCATACAGTGTTACTTCCGGCAATACCCTTGTCATTGCTAATGAGTCTAGCCTTTCATGTTTGTCTTACCAGGTGTCACATGATCAATCATAAGAAAATGCAGCCCTACCGATATTGCGACCCGTTAGGCTGCATCTTGCTCCGTTCTTACACAGAGTTACTCATCAATACCCGTAAGCGTAATATACCACCTGCGTAAAGTGTTTAGCTCAAAAGTCGCCTGCCAGTCATCGCAGACCTGTTTATGATGCAGGGGCTAGACCGCTCGCATTACATAGACCCTAATCGATAGCAGTTCACTCTGCTCACCCTTTTTCCCCTCTTCAAAGTGACCTATGCGAAGCGTGTAGAATTAAGCTCAGCATGCACCAATACTGTCCAGCTACAGAAACTCGGGCAGAGTTCAAGAGTATTGCACTTGCTCGAGACCCAGGACGTGAGGAATGTATCGATCCATTCGGCAGGAAGAAATGGAACACCTGAGTGGCTCGAGACAGCGTCTGAGATGCTCCGTTTTTCCTTTACCGAGGCAAGCTCTCAATCACATGGATGGCATGCTCAAAAGCTGCGGTCGATACGTGTAGATCACCAGAGAAGGGATGATTGATCATCACAATCATCCGAATGCTCGTGGCGATCAGAGCAGTGAGCAAGGCCGTGACTAAGGCGTGGAGTTGGACATTCTCCATGTGTAAGATCAGGCAGAAGGAGATGGTCACCAGTGCCCCAAGCACCAGCCCAAACCAAAGGGCAATGGGCAAGGCTGCTGCATTGGACTGAAGACGTAGAGCGCGCTGGGTACTCAAGTTGTCCAAACTTTCCGTGGTATAAGCGTCTACTTGACTTGGGGGAAGGCTTCGGTAGGTACTCCAGATGCTATTGATCGAAGCTTCGGCACCTGCACTCTCTTCCTGCTCCAGGGTTGGTTCGTCCATGGTTCTCCATTCCTCATTGATCACAAACTGAGCATAGGCACGAAGGTGGTCGTAGACCTGACCGCGTTCCGGTTCAGGAAACGAGGAGGTAGTACGGGCGACCGTAATCAGCGCTGTGCCTTCTTGAGACACGGCACTCTCGGCTCCCAGATACTGCTCCCAGACGATGATGACCGTAAACGCCAGCAGCACTGCGTAGAGGACGCCAACCGTAGCGAAAATGAAGCCAACGACCTCATTATGCTTGTCATCCTTTGGCGCAGTAGTTACGCGACGCAATTGCACTGTTGCTAACCAGACCAACCCGACTGAGCCACCAACAATGAGAAGAAACAGTAGCCAAGACGGAATGGCGTAGAGAAATGCTTCCATCAGAATGAGCCTCCAGCGTTGTTCCAATAGTTCATACTGTCACCCATCTCTTAGCACCCAGATGCTATGAACAGATGTGGTGAAATCTTCCAAGAACTCTCTTCATCTTGTAAAACGTATACTATCCCTGACGCGAACGCAATATCCCTGCCTGAGAGTGCATATGCAAGAAAAGAGGTATCAGGCAGTGGTGAGGTGCTATCTATGCTAACCTCTTAGCACACCATCCGCCTGCTAACCCGCCTAGCACGCGCCCCGCTGCTAAGGAGCTTAGGAGGGGTTGACCGTGCTAAGCGGTAGGTATACACTAGAGGTATAGCAACTTAACGGAAGGAGCTATATGCAACTAGAACCCCAGAAGAACTTTCATGCCGCTGAGCTAGGCAGCCGTGGCGGCCAGAAACGTATGGAGCAGTTAAGTGCCCAGGAGCGCAGCGCACTCGCCAAATATGCAGCGCGGTCTCTCTGGCACCCACGCGAAGCTCAGGAAGCGCGAGAAAAAGCCCAGGAAATCACCTGCCTCATTAAACAGGCGTTAAAAGATGGTAAGCAACTACCCCTTGTCTGTGACCAGCAGTTAACGCTCGCAATGCGTGCTAGTTCTCATTGTCCCAATAGTCTCTCACTTTTTTAGAAAATTGTCTTCGTATATGGGGTACCTGTTACCCGTGAACCTTTTGCTCTTTCAGTCTGAGATGACTCGCCGTTGACGCTTGCTTTCATGGACACGCGATGGTGCTGCTCAGGAGTTTGTCACCGGCCACGACTTGAGCAGTTTGCGGGCGGTGCCATAATTGCCGAGATGATAAACGGCAACGTCTGCAGGATGGACAGTGATGGGGTCGAATGGTTCGGCCTCGATACCTTTCAAGTCATCAAACTTAGCGACGCCGACCGTGAGGTGTGGGAAGTACTTGCCCTTGCCAATCTGGTTGGGCACGAATTTCTCAACCCAGTCAAGTATAGTCGGTTCGATCACTTCACCTGGATCTGTAACAAAAGCAGCGTCGGTGCCTCCCGACTCAACGAAAGGTGTGACAGCATCGACCAGTTTGGCTTGGAAGTCAAGCACTTCCGGGCTGACCTCCACCATGAGCACGGTTGGCCCATAGCCGGGGAAACCCCAGTCGGCGTGGGTAATTTTGACGGCCTGGTAGGAAAGAGAGGCCATATCCGTCGCTGCGATCGTCTTCTCGACCGCTTTGAGAACGTGGTCAAGTTCCTTTGTGCGCACATAGCGTTGGAGCGTGGTGATGTGAGGTAAGTGGGTGTCGTCCAGCAGCCATCCCGGCGGTGAGGGAATGCTCTGAAGGAGTCGAGCATTGACTATTTTAGCCCGCTCGATTGCAGCTTTGTCAGGGTCGACTA
>DATMNR010000237.1:0-7436 GCA_035568795.1 Ktedonobacteraceae bacterium | reverse complement strand
ATGCGCACTCACAATTGTTTGTGTGAATGGCAAACCCACAAATCCCAACGTCATCGACAGGAGAGTTGCTAGAACACATACGCGGGTGAAATGGTTCCGCCAGAGTCCTTTCATCTGAGCCATAATACCTCCTCGGTAAGTAACCTACAATAATCTCAAAAGCATGACCTTAGAGACGACAATAAAATTGGGTATTCTAAACGAAGCCATGGACACGTGTTGAGAGCATCTGTCTAGAACATCTCACTGTGCAGATCTCTCGCAAGATAATATAGATACCGTTGCTATCCCGAGGGATAAGCGTATCTCACCCCAAAGAGATGAAGAACAATCGTGAAGGGCGAGTTTCGCGATACCTCCCTCGTACAAGGTATATTCCAGTGGTTAAGAAGTAGTTGCAGATTGGTTAAGAAAAGGTTGGCAAAAGAGTAGTTGGGTTAAGAAACATTAACCATTTTCGCGAACTTGAGGCGGCCACTTTTCAAAAAAGGAACAGGGCACCGAAGCGGCACCCTGTTAAAGAGGAGCATCAATCTGTCAGAAGTCACGCTAGAATTTTGCTCTACTCTGCATCGCCGAAGATCGTGTAGTGCCAACCTTTGCGAGCATCATTACTCAGTTCAATCATGACATGTTTGATCTGGGTATATTCTTCAAAGGAATACATCGACATATCTTTTCCGATACCACTTTCCTTGTAGCCGCCATGCGGCATCTCGGAAGTAAGCGGCAAATGATCATTGACCCACACTGTGCCAAACTGCAGTGTTTTGCCAGCGCGCATAGCCTTGAACACATCGGTGGTCCAAACAGAAGCAGCAAGACCATAGACTACATCATTGGCTTTCCTCAATACTTCCTCTTCGGTACTGAAGCGACATACCACAACGACTGGACCAAAGACTTCATTCTGAACAATCTCGGCATCGTTGCGGTCTTCCGCGATCACTGTTGGCTCGAAGAAGTAGCCTCTCTCAAATCCACTAACACTGGCACGCTTACCGCCCATCACGATATTTGCGCCATCGCGTAATGCCCGTTCTATAAAGCCCTCAACAGTAGCACGCTGTGTAGCCGAGATCAATGGACCCATATCAGTGCTTTCACTTGCTGGATTGCCAACGCGAATATGCTTGACTTTGCTCAGGAATGACTGCATAAATTCATCATAGATATTATCCTGGACATAGATACGTGTAGCAGCAGTACAATCCTGTCCGCAATTCACATATCCACCAACTACAGCGCCATTTGCTGCAGCTTCAATATTCGCGTCATCGTAGACAATGAACGGGGCCTTGCCACCAAGTTCCAGATGTACACGTTTGATACTCTCAGCGCCAGCACGCATAATATGCTTGCCACTCTCCGTGCTACCTGTGACTGAAACCATATTGACTTTACTGTGACTGGAAAGAGCCTGGGCAACACCGGGGCCGCTGGTAACAACATTGAGTACCCCGGGAGGTAGACCAGCTTCGAGAGCTATTTCACCCAATTTGAGTGTAGAGAGTGGCGTTTCGACAGATGGTTTGATGACTACAGTGTTTCCCGCAGCCAATGCAGGTCCAATTTTCCATGCTGCCATCATAAAGGGATAGTTCCACGGTGCTAGCGAAGCAACAACACCAATAGGCTCGCGGCGTATAATGCTAGTATGCCCACCTGTATATTCGCTCGTTGCGGTGCCAGCAAGATGGCGAGCGGCACCCGCGAAGAAATGCAGGTTATCGATAGCGAATGGAATATCACTATCGCGCGCTAACTTGATCGGCTTACCTGCATCCAGAGAGTCCAGCTCAGCCAGTTCTGAAGAGTGCTCTTCCAACGCCATTGCCAGTTTTTCCAGTGCTGCTGCACGCGCTGCATGTGGCAGTCCAGACCAACGCCCGTCATCAAATGCTTCTCGTGCTGCATCCACTGCATGCTCTACGTCTTCCACTGAACTTAAAGGCACCTCGGCGATCCACTCGCCAGTTGCCGGGCCAATATCTTCAACAGTTTTGCCTGAACTACTGTTGACCAGTTCGCCATTAATTAGAAGTTTGTATTCGGCCACCTAAACAGCTCCTTTCGGATGTACGAAATTCACAGTATTATATCTCATGACCTACGAATTCACCGAACGCCAGTCAATGCATACTCGACATTTTATCACAATGGCCATCAAAATCGACAGTTATTTACTCTACGATATCGACACTGTGCGAGTTTCTGTTACATGCATGTCATATCGTGCTAATTCATCGAAGAATGATTCGACAGGTATGCACTTTTCAGGCCCAAAGGCGCCACGACAAGTAATTTCACCTGTTGCCAGCATATGCCCGGCAATAGCAAGTGGAGTGCCAGTGTCAAGAGCTCCTGCACTGATACCCCAGCGCCCATAAGGTAGCACCACGATCTGATTGGTAATCTCAACTTGCTGTCCTTCAGCCTCTCCGTTAGCGACGATGCGTAAAACATCACAATCTCGTGGTTCGACATCCTCAACGGGAGCCAACTCCATCAAACGGGCCAGCATCTCACGTGGTGATACCTTGACCTCGCGCACCTTGATTGGCTCATCGCTACCAAAGCCCAGGTCAACAAGAAACTTTAATTTTGTCATGAAGTCAGTCGGGAATGCTATTTTAAACGAGACGTGGCGAATACCCTTGTTTTGGAACGATATTGGAAAGGTCGCGCATTCCGAATGCAACGAATAAATTGCTGTAGCACGACCAACTGGCAGTGGGAAAACCAACTCTTCCTGCCCGCTCAATGGCTGCTGTGGATACCATACGCCGTCCTTGAAAACCTGGGGCTGTTTGGTAAACTCATCCAGTATCGTGCGTATAGAATATGGCGCAACCAATGCAGCGGATGAAGGTGTATCATCGCTACATCCCAACTGTACCTTGATACTTTCCACACGGTCAAGTTTGTCAACAGCAGCACGAGCCAGCACATTGGTAACACCTGGAGTTCCACCCATCCCCAAAATGGCTGTTATACCTGCGGTAGAAACTTCTTCGTCCATTTCCATCAAGCGGCGGGTCATATGGAAAAGGCCTCCGAGGTCGGCATAATGTACCTTTTCCTGGATGCAAGCTTTGAGAACAGGTAAGTTAAAGACATATTCAACTGCGTTCAGAACCACATCCGCACCACGAAAGAGGGCACGCAAATGCTCCTCGTCATTAACATCAATTTGCTTGACAACAATGTTGCTACTATGAAGAGAAGCGGCGATCTCGTGAGCGCGTTCTTCGTTGTAGTCCGCAATGGTAATCTGGTCAATATCCGCATATTCGGTCAGCGTGCGCACAGCAATACGGCCCATCGCGCCAGCGCCACCGAGTACAATAATGTGCATGTGAATCAACTCCTTTAGTGCTATGCAACCGCTACATCGGATGCATTACTAGCGACGTTCTTTAGAACATCTTCGGAAACAGGCATGACGAGTTGGGTTCCAACATCGGGCACGCCAGAAGTCGAAGCAGATGCACGAAGTTCTTGAAGCGTATCCTCCAGGCGATTCAGAATTGTATCGATCTCTTCACGAGTTATAATCAGTGGTGGCTCAACGCGAATGACACGCGAGTTATTGAGCGTCCCAGAAATGAGCACACCCCGCTTGAAGAGGCCAGATGCGACAGCATAGCCAATGTCGTCATTCACAAAATGTTGACCAATAAGCAGACCTTTGCCTGTAATATTCGTATACATGTCATCATAACGCGCTGCAATCCCTCGCAACTGCTGAATAAAGTACTCGCCTTTTTCAGCAGCCTGTTCAGACACACGTTCATCGAGAGTCACATTGATAGCTGCTATAGCAGCAGCACAGGCAAGAGGATTACCTCCCGTTGTAGAGGTATGGATGAACGGATTGCTGTTCATCACGCTCCAGATCTTTGGAGTAGACATGAATGCGCCTATGGGCATTACTCCACCGCCCAGGGCTTTGGCAGAGGCGATGATATCAGGTTCAACATCCCAATTTTCAACACCCCACAGCTTGCCAGTGCGACCCATGCCGGTCTGCACTTCATCAGCTATAAGCAACACTTCGTATTCATCGCAAATCTGTCGGAGACGCGGCCAGAAATCATCTGGAGGCACTATAGCGCCTGCCTCACCCTGCACTGGTTCCATAATGACGGCTGCGATATCATTGCCAACCTCACGCGCAATGCGTAACTGTTGCTCGACGGCATCAGCATCACCGAATGGAACATGGAACACGTTATTTTGAGGGGTTAATGCTGGGCGGCGAAAAATGGCTTTGCCAGTAAGGGAGAGGGAACCTGCTGTTTTGCCGTGAAATCCGCGTACCGAGGCAATGAAGCCACTCTTACGGGTATATAGTTTGGCAAGTTTCATTGCGCCTTCAACAGCCTCTGTGCCACTGCTCACAAAGAAGCTATATTGAATGTCACCGGGAGTAATCTCTGCCAGCAAATGAGCCAGCATTCCCCGAAGAGGGTCAAGAAGTTCCTGTGTAGGCATCGGACTTTTTTGTAATTGTGCTTGAACGGCCCTCACGACTTTGGGATGGGCCCAACCAAGATTGAATAATCCAAACCCACCCAGGCAGTCAATGTATTCGCGACCAAGCACATCCTTGAATGTTGCTCCGCGTCCTATCCATTCGACTGCTGCAAAGTCGCCTGCTTCAGCGACAGACTTGCGATACTCGATAAACCCACTGTTGTAATAGTTGGCAAAGTTGCTGACAGTGGTCTCAACCAACCATTCCGCTTCACTTTTCCCTAATTCCTGTTGATGAACTATATCGAGGTATCGTTGAGAATCGTTGAGGGCCTTTAGTAAGCCATCTCCATCCGTACTCATAAAAATCCTTTCTGGTACTGCGGCCTATAAAAGACATCCCACACCGGCCCGCCTACCGGGTTAGCTGCTATCAGTGCTCAAAGTCTAGAGGTAGATAAGAGTATGTGGGCATCTGCAATATTACCTATCCCTACGGATATATGATGTAAGAGAGTAAAAACTAAGAACGCTTGCTATAGATAAGCTCTACCTGATCTGTGAAAGCTAAGCAAATTTGCACGTCTTAAGATGAACGATGATGTGGAAAAGTGATATGGTCTAGACGCCATAGTAGTGAGACGCATCCAAATCAGAAGATTGGGGTAGAAAAATCAGGGGTAGCAAGTAGACAGGTGGAAGCCACGAAATACGTAGAATTTCGGTATATAGCGGCCTCGTTTTTTACCTGGTATGTCTGAAGGATTCACGAAAAACACCAAATTTCACTGGTTTGGGTACGATGTGTGATGAACTTACTTACAGTATAGCCTACAAGCAAGCAAGAAAGCAAGGTTAGATTTCACTCACTTTCACCTTCATCTTCTGCGAAAGATACCACTTGCTTGCCCAACATATCGCTATCCAACATATCAGCCCTTAACACGTCAATCTTTTCTCCAGATGTCCGATACGCCCTTGCAAACCGCCCCTCCAAGAAACGAGCAAGCAATGAAAGTGGGTAACAGATAGCGAGATAAACCATGGCACCAAGAATAAAGACAAACAATTTTTGGTTTGGATCGATGAGTGGGTAAGCAAACGATCCCATAGTTTCTTCCAATTCAGTCACACCAAGCACACTGAGCAAGGCACTATCCTGGATCAATGTGATGAAGTAGTTTGTAAAAGGCGGAATAGTAATTCGTATCGCTTGAGGCAGTACAATATGGCGCATTGACTGGCGAGAATTCAAACCAAGACTCAACGCAGCTTCGGTCTGTCCCTTGTCAACCGACTCAATGCCTGTACGAAAGACCTCTGTCAGATACGCCCCATAGTTGAAACTCAAACCAAGGATTCCATAGAAGAAGGCGGAAAAAAGTAGAGGGACAAAGGAATTGCTCTGAAAGACCGTCATAATGTTAAAAGCGATTGTGTAAGGATCAAAGCCAGCTTTCGAGAGCAAATAACCTATACCATAGTACCACAAGAGCAATTGTACGAAAATAGGCGTACCACGCACTACCTCGACATAGACAATGGCAATCCAACGAATGAGCGCGAAACGAGAAAGGCGAGCTAAGGCTCCAATCAGGCCAAAGATAAGTGCTAACACCATGCTCACCACCGAGATGCCAATAGTCAAGGCAGCTGCTTGCAACAAAAAGGGTAGATAGAGGGTAATAAGACTAAGGTTTAAATAAAGATAATAGCCAAATCCCAATAGTGCTATTGCAAGCACTACATAATAGAGTGCATTGATGACAGGGAGCCAACTTCTCGTCCTCGGCTCTACCGTAGTAATCGTCTGAGTCTGCTGCATATACTTCTCCTTTTGCCCCTGCTATAGTGCTGCACGTAACCTGCGTTCATACCAGCGCGCCACGTATGAAATTGGTAAGGCCATCAGCAGATAGAGCACAATTGCCAGCGCATAGAGCGGTATTGGTTGACTGCTATTTCGGAACACGTAGTACTGCAGTACAGAGGTAAGTTCGGTGGCAGATATCACACTGAGAATGGCAGAGTCCTTCAGCATATAGATGAAATCATTCACGAACGGAGGGATCATTAGCGGGATAGCCTGTGGCAAAACAATGCGAAAAAAATTTTGCCCAGATGTCATGCCCAACGAGAGAGCCGCCTCAGTCTGTCCATGTTCTACTGAAAGAAAACCCGCGCGGAACACCTCGGATTCATAGGCGGCATAGTTTATTGCCAGGATGGCAATGCCCGCTGTCCATGCATTATCAAGTGTTGCCAGGTTATAAATTGCCAGAACTGCGCCAAGCCCATAATAGATAAGAAATATCTGTACAATGATGGGAGTACCACGAATAACCTCGATAAAAATCTTAGCAGGTGAACTAAACCACACGATACGCGAGCTGCGCATCACTGCAAGTAGAAGACCAAGAAGCAGGGCAAGCGGAAAAGAAACGAAACAATAAATAAGAGTATTTCTGGCCCCTAAAAGAAAAGCGGGAAGAACCTGTTGGACAAGGCTCATAATCTACTCCCTGTGAATAAGTGATTTGGGTAAGAAAGACGCAATGCATAATGCATTGCGTCTTACATAATAATTGATCTACGTAATACCAATCTCAGCCTGCTGGTCATTCCACATCTTCCACGTGATGTATATTTTCTTGAGCGTTCCATCTTTTTTTAGACGCGCAAGCGCCTGGTTCAGCTCATTGAGGACGGTCGGAGCATTGGGATTGCTTTTGTTGAAACCAGCAATGTATACATCCGGATAAAGCGTCTTGCCAATCGGCTTCAAGGATGGGTCAGCCACCCCACCTGGACCAGCGCCTAAAACGTTATATGCAACGATAGGGAAATCAAAAAACACGGCATCGAGCTTCTTCTGTTTGAGATCATCTAATGGCAGATTGCCAGTATAGAGCTTGGTCGTGATTTGCGGAAAACCCTGCAAGATCGTTGCTGCTCTA
>DATMNR010000236.1:0-12272 GCA_035568795.1 Ktedonobacteraceae bacterium | reverse complement strand
CCCCGTCAATAGCACGAACCCAGACGACTTTGTTGTCAAGGAGGGCAAAGCGTCAGGCCCAAGTATTTTCATGTTTGCTACTGAAGATGGCACCATTTCCGGTTGGAATCCTGGTGTCGATCTGACCAATACCATCCTTGGCGTGGATCGCTCAACTGTGAGTCAGGGGGGATTTGTGGGCGCAGTGTACAAAGGACTCGCTTTTGGACAGAGCGGAGGCAATGACTTTATCTATGCCACTAATTTCCGCTTCGGTCAGGTAGAGATGTTCAATTCGAATTTCCAGCTCAAGGGTTCGTTCACCGACTCACAGTTGGCGAACACATGCCCTCTACCAAATCAATGTTTTGCCCCGTTCGGTATCCAGAACATCGGAGGCAATCTCTACGTTTCATTCGCATTGCAAGATGCGGCACATCACGATGATGCGCATGGTCCCAGTCGCGGATTTGTCGATGTTTTCGATACCAATGGTAATCTCATCAAACGCCTCATTTCACGTGGCGCGTTGAATTCTCCCTGGGGTCTGGCTCTCGCTCCCGCCAATTTTGGCCAGTTCAGCAATGACCTGCTGGTAGGGAACTTTGGCAATGGGCGCATCAACGCGTTTGATCCAAACACGGGTGCTCTCCTTGGTCAACTCAGGAACCAGAAAGGCTTGATCATTTCAATTAATGGCCTTTGGGGATTGGCCTTTGGCAATGGCAAGACTGCAGGGCCAACCAATAGCCTCTTCTTCACAGCTGGCATTAACGATGAAGCTAATGGTCTCTTTGGCAAGATTGAGAGCGAAAACTAAACTCTGACTGGCTGACATCTAAATCAAGTGTCCGGAAGCGAGAGACAAGATGACCTGTCTCTCGCTTCATTCTTGGTATCCCTCTCAAATCCTCTTTGGCTCTTGACTGCATACCTCTGCATGTTACACTGTAAGAAACATACGAGCAGGTGTGTGTACTGAAAGGAAAGAGCATGTCCCCCAAAGCGTCAGTCCAAATTAAACTCCGCATAGTCTATGGCGCCTGCCCCCATGATTGCCCCGACTGTTGTGCGCTGGAGACAGAGGTTGACGAGTTGGGACGAGCGGTTGCCGTGCGTGGTCGTCATGACCATCCAATCACAAGAGGATGGCTTTGTGCTAAAGTGAACCGTTACCTGGAGCGGGTTTATCATCCCGATCGATTGCTCTATCCTATGCATCGCGTTGGACCAAAGGGGAGTGGCTTGTTCGAGCGAATTTCGTGGGATGAGGCTATCGATGAGATCACATCACATTGGCGCGACATTATTGCGCAATATGGGGCACAGTGCATTCTTCCATATAGTTATGCAGGCACTCTGGGTCTGGTAAATAATTCCGTCGCCAACAGTCGCTTTTGGAATCGTTTAGGTGCTTCCCAACTCGAAAGAAGCATCTGTGGCGCTGCAGCCGAAGAAGCTGTGCTACTCACCGTTGGTGCTCGCATGGCTCCATCGCCCCAAATGTTGCTTCAGAGTAAGTTGATCTTGATCTGGGGTAGCAATCCTGCCAGTACTGCACCTCATCTTATGCCATTTTTACGTGAAGCCCAACGCAAGGGTACGCACATCATCGTAATCGATCCCATACGTACCTTGACAGCGCGTTCAGCCGACCAGCATATCCAGCCATTTCCCGGCACTGATGCCGCGCTTGCCCTTTCGATGATGTATGTCATGGTGACTGAGGAGCTACACAAGCCTGAGTGGATTGCTGCACATAGTGTTGGCTGGGAGTCTCTGCTTGAGCGCATTATGCAGTTCCCACCAGAACGTGCAGCACAGATTACAGGTCTGGAAGTCGATACGATTCTGGACCTGGCTCGTACCTATGCAACCTCTACACCGGCTTTGTTACGTGTAAGCGATGGCATCAATCGCCATACAAACGGAGGCCAGACGGTACGCACGCTGGCTAGCCTACCTGCTATTGCAGGACAATATGGTTTGCCCGGTGGTGGACTTATGTATAGCACTAGCGATTGGTTGCAATGGGATAAAGACGTAGTGGCACATGAAAAAGACCTGGCGTGCCCTCCACCTCCACGTTCATTGAATATGAATCGCCTCGGAGCGATACTGACCGGAGAAGCCGATCCGCCAGTTTACTCACTTTTCGTCTATAATGCCAACCCTGTTGCCTCAACTCCCAACGCTGGAAAGATCGTTGAAGGATTACTGCGCGATGATCTATTCACAGTGGTGCATGAACTCTTCGAGACAGATACAGCACGCTACGCAGATATTCTTTTACCCGCCACGAGCCAGCTTGAACATGTAGACCTGCATAAGCCATACGGGCATATGTCGTTGCAATACAACACGCTTGCAATTGCGCCTCAAGGAGAGGCACGCAGTAATTGGGATGTTATGCGTAGCCTGTCCTCAGCCATGGGTTTCAACGAATACTGGTTGCATCAGGATGCGAATGAGGTCATTCAGGAGATACTGGCAGCAACAGCGCAACACAATACAAGGCTGGAAAGCATCACGTTGGAACGCCTGCAAGAAGAAGGCTCAATTCCAATGGCGATCTCAAGCAGCGAAGAGGTGCCATTCTCTAATGGTATCTTCCCTACACCATCTGGCAAGGTAGAGTTTTATTCAGAAACAGCCGCTGCTGAAGGCTATGACCCAGTTCCCGGCTGGGAACCTGAAGTCGAAACAAGCGCAGGGCAGGATACTACACTATCCGCCACTGCTCGTCTTCCTCTTTTGTGTCCGGCAGCTCATCACTTTGTCAGTTCAACTTTCGGTAATCAAGAGCGATTGATAAGCAAGGAAGGTGCTCCAACGTTACGTATTCACCCGTCCGATGCTGCCATCCGCAATATTCAAAGCGGGCAATTGGTGCGTGTGGGAAATGAACGAGGTTGGTGCAGGTTAGTTGCCGAAGTAACAGAAACAGTTCGCCCTGGCGTCCTGGCAACGACAACTGTCTGGTGGCCAAAGTTCAGCCCTGATCAACGCAACGTGAATTGGACGACATCCGACCGTCTAGCTGATCTGGGAGGCGGCAGTACATTCTACACCAATCTTGTAAGTGTAGAACCTGCAGAAGTGGATAAGTAATGCACAATTTGACGTGTGCTATGTGCTATGTTACCATGAGCTTCGGATAAGGGATGCCCACAACTATGAGGAGAGAACAGAATGAACTTATACGAGCAACTAATAGTAGTGCGCGAACGGCTTGAAGGCATTGGTGCTCATGACGATAGCATGGATTTAGTAGAAACACTTCTGAAAAGGGCCGAGCCTGCTAAAACAGATAAAACCAACATCACTCAGGTACAGGTATTACGACATATGTTGCGTATGCGCGAAGTAAGCGATAACTATAATATCTACAACGATCTGCAAGAGCTACTCAGCGAGCGTGACGAATTTGAAACTTCTGCTCGTGAAGATGCAGCCCCTGCTGCATATGTCGACACTGAACGCCATCCAAAACCAAAATCATTCTATAAGGCGAAGAAAGAAAGAGAAAAAAAGAAGAGTTAGCTCCTCAAACCCCTCATCCTACACACCTGTGTCGTTGGATGAGTGGCTTTCAAGCACTTCTGCTCACTCATCCTGAGCGTAGCTAGACGTGCCAGCGTCGTTGGATGAGTGGCTTTCTAACTGCTTTTGTTGAACATTTGCACCACCGATTTGCAATTGCTGTTTCATGGCTTGCAATTGAGCTTCTACATTCTGTTCGGTTGAGATCTTTTGCAGTTCGCGCTCGAGTGTATCACTGGAACCACCAGGCAACCCTTGTTCGCTGAGCGTTCCCTGGTCGATCAACGCCTCCATCGCATTCGCGCGAGCCTGCATAGTCAATACCTTGTCTTGTGCTCGCTGCATAGCCAGATTCATTTCCGTCATTTCTTCAGAAATGCCTGTAACTGTTTCGTTGATCTTCACTTGCGCCTGCGCCGCATTATACTGCGCTTTTACCATCTCTTTTTGAGTGCGGAAGGCTTCCACACGTGCAGAGATAGTACGCTCCATAGAAATCAACTTCTCCTCTTGTGTTTTCAATTGTGCCAGTTGCTGTTCATAGCTGTTAATTTGTACCAGCAGCGTCTCTTTGCGCTGTAATGCCATGCGTGCCAGGTCTTCACGATTTGCTTGCAATGCCTGCAATGCTTGATGATCCAATGTATTGGTCTTATCGATAAGTTGTGTCTGTTGCATTTCAAGACGTTTTTCATTGGTCACGACATCTGCAATCGAGCGACGAATTTGTTGTAGCTGCTCGACTTGTTTGCTGTACGAATAATCCATGACCTGCCCAGGGTCTTCAGCTTTATCGAGTGCTGCATTGGCACGGATATTAAAAAAGGTTGCGAGACGCGAAAAGAAGCCCATTGAGTCCTCCTTTTAAGCCAGCGATATATATAAATTGATCATAATGCTATAACATCCTCATTCATTGATTGCATCATACCATACTTATAGCAAAAATGGTGCTAGTAAAGATAATCAAAACTGGCAACATCTCATGAATGGGAATGCAAAGGGCGCGGCTCTTTGCATTCCCATTCATGAGATGTCAAAAAAGCTATTGACTTTTACCCCTCAATCGGCTATACTCCACGTTGTCAAGAGAATACTAGCGGGTTTGGTGTAGTGGTAACATGTAACTTTCCCAAAGTTGAGATCACGGGTTCGAATCCCGTAACCCGCTCTTAAAGAGACCGCTAGCGTTGGGATAGCGGTCTCTTTATTTCTCCACTGTGTGCAACCGCACTTGCATGAGATGCATATCACGCGCCACAGTTCTCAATCCGACCAGACAGGCAAGCCCGGCCAGAAAGAGAAATGTTGGCGCCGTAGCGGTCAGCGCGAATCCAAGGGAAGTGTTATTTGCAATTGCTCCAATTACAAAAGGTGCTGCCGCGTCTCCAAGTAAGTGTGCAAGCAACAGCGACAGCCCAATTGCAGTGGCTCGCAAAGCGGGAGCAATTACATCCTGAATGACAGCGTTCAATGGTCCGGTACAGAAGTTGAGTGAAATGGCGGCTATAATAAACACCGAGACGAAGATCGGTAAACTGTGGATCAAGAGAGCAACGAATACCAGTGGCGCTCCAATAAGAAAACCACATGCAGCAACCAGCAAGCGCCCCTCGGGTCGGCGCCTTTGTACAATATCAGCTAACCAACCACCAGCAACAGTTCCAATCAGTCCACTGCCAACCAGTACTGCCCCTGAGATCAACCCTGCTCTCCCAACGCTGAGATGAAATGAATCGACAATATACGATGGAAGCCAGAACGAAGTACCCCCAATTGTGAAGAAACTAAACACAAGTGCCGCTACGAGTGTCCAGTACGTTGGAATTTGGCGCAGTATTTTTAACGAGCCCTGGAAATCTTTGCCGATACTCCCATGTGCCGGAACGCTTTCGGTATCGTGTTCGCTTCCCTCGGAGCTTTCAAATGCGCCGCGTTTAGGTTCGAGCATGCGCCATGCGAAAAAAGCAGCGATCAGCCCAGGAATACCAACGAGAAAGAAAGCGTACCGCCAGCCAAACGCGTCAGCAACCAGGCCGCCAAGGGCAAAGCCTATAGCCGCGCCGAGTAAAGTTCCTGATGACCAGTAAGACAGGATACGACCGCGTTTCTCTTTAGAAAAAAAGTCGCCAAGCAGCGAGAGAGATGCTGGAGCATAACCAGCTTCACCAATACCTAACACCGAGCGAACACTGAACAATTGCAAGAAATTAACAGTAAAACCAGCCAGTACAGTCGCAACGCTCCAGATTCCTACACAGAGCGCGACAATATTCTTACGTATACTCCTGTCTGCCCAAACTCCCAGTGGCAATGACGCGATCGCGTAAACGAAGAGGAACGATGATCCAAGCAGACCTTCCTGAAGCGGCGTCAATCCCATATCCGCCTGGATTTTTGGTAATACAGCCGGAAGTACATAGCGATCTGCGTAGTTGAGCACATTGATGATAAACAAAATGGTAAACCCAAACCAGGCCTGCCTGCTTGTGGGTCTGAAGTTTTGCTTATCTTTTATCTCCGATGGAGTTGTTATTCTCATTCCGAAATTCTTTCTCTCCCACCTTTCTCGATGATAGTTATGAAATGGTGAGAGATTTTGCTCTATTTCGATATGTTCAAGTTGTCGCCGTTCGCTCTTAAGAGCATGTACGTACAGAAATGATACGTTTACAGTCTCAATAAGTTGCTTCCTGGCTGAGACCGGCCCGTGTATAGTAGGGACGGGGCTTGCCCCGTCCTGGAAACCATACCGCGCTCTCGGAATCGTGCTCCCACCACGAGTGGACTACACTTTCACTAATGTGACACCAAAAATATCTCCAGTACCCTTGATCTCTTCAATTGCCCAATCGGGAATTGGATCATCAACAGAAATGATCATCAGAGCGGTGTCAGGAGAACGTTTTGGGTCTTTGGTGTTAGGTGAGCGGTCACTTGGGCCTACATCCATGTGGCGAATATTCACCTTGGCTTTACCCAGGATGGTGCCGACACGTCCAATCATGCCAGGTTGATCGGGGTTGCGGCAAAAAAGAATATATCCCTCTGGTACAAATTCAGTCCAATAACGGCCAATACGTACGATACGTGGTTCACTATGCATCACCGTTCCGCTTATCACCTCGACATAGTCGTCGCCAGATCCGGGCTTTCCCGCGAGAGAAGAGCTATGGCCATTCGCATGCAACAGACGGATGGTGACGAGGTTGGCAAACTCGGCTGGGGTCGTCGATTTCTGTTCGTTCAACTCCAATCCCCATTGTTTTGCCAGCAAAGGTGCATTAATCATGTTCACATGCGCATCTGAAACCGATTCGAGCAACCCTTTGATCAGCGCTGCTTGCAAGGGACGCAAATCGTTATTCGCTATCTCACCGCTGCACGAAAATTCGATCTTGTGCAGAGGACCTGGTTGAAGTTGTGTGTACAGGCGCCCCATTTGCTCAACCAGGTGCATATATGGCTGTAACGTGTTCAGCGTTTCGGGTAAGATCAAAGGCGCATTGACTGCTGCGCGTGGAAAACCGCCGCGTAAGACAGCAACAATCTGTTCAGCCACATCAGTAGCGACGCCCAATTGTGCCTCTTCCGTTGAAGCTCCCAGGTGTGGAGTAGCGATCACTCGTTCGTCTGCAAGCAGTCGCCGCAAAATCTCATTATCGCCGATCGGCTCGTGGCTGAAGACATCGAGTGCGACGCCTGCCAGACGGTTCTCTTGCAGTGCGTTGAGCAAGGCTTCTTCATCGATCAAACCCCCTCGCGCGCAGTTGATCAACCGCGCTCCAGGTTTGAGTAGCTGCAATTCGTGCGTCCCGATAAGCCCGCGAGTTCCTTGCGGACCACTCGTAAGTGAGGTATGCAGCGTCACAAAGTCGGCCTGTTGGAGCACATCTTCCATGCTCAGCATGGTGACATCGAGCTTGCGAGCCAGTTCTGGCGCTACGTAGGGATCGAAGGCGATCACCTGCATCTCTAGCCCCTGGGCGCGTCGTGCTACTTCTGTGCCGACCTTCCCGAGGCCAATAATGCCAAGTATTTTGTTGTGCACTTCAACGCCCAGGAAGCGGCTCTTTTCCCATTTGCCTGTTTTCGTACTGCTGTTCGCTGCGGGAATATGCCGGGCCAGAGCCATCAGCATTGCTATTGTATGTTCAGCAGCTGCGATGATATTTCCCGTAGGCGAATTGACAACCATGATGCCACGCCGTGTAGCTGCTTCGATGTCGATATTATCTACCCCAACTCCAGCACGTCCAACAATCTTGAGCGAATCTGCGGCTGCCAATATCTCGCCTGTCACCTGCGTTTCACTGCGAACAACAAGCGCTGTATATTTGCCGATCTTGCTCTTCAGTTGCTCGGGTTTGAGACCGTAATCAACGTCTATGTGTGCCTCTGGTACCTGGGTGCGCAGCAGGTCAATGCCCACCTGCGCGATACGATCAGCAATCAGTATATTGATATCTTCTTCCACGTTACCCTGTTCCTCTCTATCAGTCAGTAGTATCGATCTCACGCAAGTGCGCGGTAAAACCTGCCTCATGCAAGCGCATCTCTACTTTATCCATCGCCTCGACCAGGTCTACTTCTTGGAAGAAACCGAGATGTCCAACGCGGAAGATCTTGCCTTCCAGTTGTTGCTGGCCGCCGCCAAAGACCACGCCATCCTCCTCGCGTAATGTATTCAGGAGTGCTTTCGAATCGATACTTTCTGGTGTGAGCACTGCTGTAACAGTATTCGAGGCATTTTTGTGGTCTGCGAGCAATCGTAGCCCCATCTCTTTCGCTCGCCAGCGCACATAATCTCCAATGCGCTGGTGCCGCTCAAAGATATTTTCTCGACCTTCTTCCAACATTTTTTCAAGCGCCAGGTCCAGAGCATAGAACAACGAGACAGGCGGTGTAGTTGGATGTTCCCATTTTGTTAAGTACTTACGAGCCAGTTCCCAGTCGAAATAGAAACGTGGTAACTTCGCAGTTTTATTGGCTTCCCATGCCCGTGGGCCTGCGGCAATCATCATCAAGCCAGGAGGAGTCATCCACCCTTTTTGTGAACTCGTGAAGACAACGTCTATATCCCAGGGATCCATTTCCAAGGGCACGCAGCCTAATGAACTAACAGCATCAACGACGATCAGCACATCAGGGTTGAGACGACGAAACAGAGCTGCCAGCGTTTCCATGTCATTCATCACACCCGTCGAGGTTTCGTTATGTGTCAAAAGCACTGCCTTGTAAGGAGCCAGCGATTTCAAGCGTGTTTCAACAATTTCTGGATCGGCGGCCGCTCCCCATGGAAATTCGATGCGTGTTACATTCAGCCCGTATCGCTCGGCAATAGTTGCCAGGCGATTGCCAAAGGAACCAATCGTAATTGCAACAACATGCTCTCCCGGTGAAAAAAGATTAGCAACTGCTGCCTCCTGCCCGCCTGTACCAGAAGCCGCAAATGTCAGCACAGGCGTCGAAGTCTGGAAGAAATATTGCAGGCGTTCGGTCACGCGCTTAAGAATAGCCGCAAACTCAGGACCTCGATGGTTGATCAAAGGCTGAGTCATTTCTTCCAATATCTCAACAGGAACCGGTGTTGGGCCAGGAATGCGCAAATTTTGTACTGGAATGGGTTTGCGAGGCTCTACCTGTGGTATAGAGATAGCATCTCGCTCATGAATGGTCATAATTTTCTCCATCTATATCGGCCTCAAAAGCCGACCTGAAACATAGAATGATGCCTCTTTGCAATAATATACGGCGGTCTACAACATAGTATCCGCCGCGTTGCTCGATAACTCTCTCTCAAAGTATAGCATAGGAGTACATTATAGAGAATACCGTTATCTGTTATGCTTACTAAGAGTGCAGAGGACAGCCGTCCTCTGCCGGGGTACGTGGTCGCACATTTATGAAATACAAGAGCTGTTGCCCAAACGCAACTTTGCAGGAGTGCAGAGGACAGCCGTCCTCTGCCGGGGTACGGGGTGTCCCCGAATAACAACCTCCTTGCCGCCGCAGGCGGCGAGAAACCCCTTGAAGAACCCTGCCTGTCAAGCAAACTGCTTGACAGCGACCCCAAATCTATTGTAACAATAAAAGAAAGGAGCAGAAAAAGTTGAAAAACCCACTACCCCTTGGCCTAACATTTGACGACATACTACTGTTACCCGGCTATACAGATTTTTTCCGCAGCGACATTGACCTGTCCACCCGGCTAACAAAACATATCTCCATCAAATTACCACTTGTCTCAGCACCCATGGACACCGTAACCGAATCTCGCCTCGCCATAACATTAGCAAAACTGGGCGGCATAGGCATCATCCATCGAAATTTGACCATTGAAGATCAGGTAGCAGAGGCAAAAAAAGTACTCGCACAAAACCTGCTGGTCGGAGTCGCCATCGGAACAAGTCCGGGCTACGAAAAACGAGTCGCTGCATTGGCAGACAATGGTATAAAACTTCTCGTGATCGACACCGCGCACGGGTTCGCAAAATATGTCATTGATGCGCTTGGCTCAATCAAACACAACTACCCGCACATAGACATTATCGCGGGCAGTATCGCAACCGCGGATGGCGCAAAAGCCATGATCGATGCAGGCGCCGATGGGTTACGCGTCGGTATGGGACCAGGCGCTATCTGTACGACACGCGTCATCTCAGGAATGGGAGTGCCTCAAATCACAGCATTACAGAGTGTCGTGTCGGTGGCTACGCCTGCTGGCATACCTGTCATAGCAGACGGGGGCATAAAGTATTCAGGAGATATGGTGAAGGCGCTTGCCGTCGGTGCAAATGCAGTCATGATGGGAAGCTTTTTTGCGGCAGCAGAAGAGGCCCCAGGCAGGACAGTGATCTTAAAAAGGGACCAGGTGCCGCACAGATTTCGCAGCATTTTCCAAAAAGATAAGAATGAATACCTGTTCAAAGAGTATCGAGGCATGGGATCGATCGGTGCCATGAAAAGAGGTGGAGAAGTTCATTCAGAAGATGAATTTCATGGCAAAAGCTATCAGGATGGCGTGCTCGTTGCAGAAGGCGTTGAAGGATTAGTGCCTGTGAAAGCGACTGTGCAAGCGCTCGTTGACCAGGCGCTTGGAGGCATACGCTCGGGATTTTACTATGTCGGCGCGAAAAATATACACGAGATATGGGAGAAAGCAACGTTTATTCAAATCACGCAGGCATCGCTCACCGAAAGCCACCCGCATGATGTGCTCATAACAGACGCTGGCGAGAATTACTAACTTAACATCTTCCCCAAGGAAAATCCGGGGGTTTGCGCCTCGGTCGTCACCGACCGTGGTTCCTGCTTCTCTGGGAGCTGGCTTCCCTGGTTCCATTCAGGTTTGCGCTCACGCTCCCTCCACAGGCAGCAGCCGCACGTTCATCGGCCGACATCCTGAGCCCTTCGGCCAGGATGGATTTGGCAGCATTGAAATCACGATCGTGATGGGCTCCACATGCGGGACAGCTCCACTCACGACAGTCTAACGAAAGCGAGTCAAGCACATGCCGACAGGCGCTACACGTTTTGCTGGACGGGTACCAGCGATCAATCTTGACCAGGCTGCGCCCATACCACTCGGCCTTGTATTCCAGTTGCCGCACGAACTCGCCCCAACCCACATCAGCGATGGACTTGGCAAGGGTGGGATGCTGCATCATGTGCTTGACTGCCAGGCTCTCGACCACGATCGTTTGGTTCTCACGGACGAGTTGCGTCGAAAGCCGGTGCTGATAAGCACGACGTTGATCGGCTATTCTCGCATGGATCTTGGCCACCCGCCGCCGCTGTCTCTCGCGGTTCTTCGAAGCGTTTCTCTTACGGGAAAGTTTGCGCTGAGCGCGCGCCAGCTTCTTGTGATCACGCGCAAAATAGCGGGGATTGTCGAAGCTCTGGCCAGCGCTCGTCACCACCATCGTTGTGAGTCCCAGGTCAATGCCGATGGCCTGCTCCGAGCGGGGAAGAGGCGCAATGTCTTCTTCCACCAGGATGGAGACAAAATAGCGACCAGCAGTGTCCCGGCTCACGATGACGGTCGAAGGGCTTGCCCCGTCGGGCAAGGGACGCGACCAGTGGATATCGAGAGGGGCGTCCATCTTGGCGAGCGTGAGCTGCCCATCCTGGAATGTGAAGGCACTTCTAGTATATTCGGCCGATTGGCCGTCGCGTCGCCTTTTAAACGTTGGATAGCCGGCCCGTCCTTCAAAAAAGTTGACGTAGGCCCGTGCGAGGTGGCGCAGACCTTGTTGGCAGGGCACACACGAGACCTCGTTGAGGAAGCGGGTTTCTGCCTGCTGCTTGAGCGCAGTCAAGTGCGCGGACAGCTGCTTGTAGGACAGGCCTTTTCCCTTTTGCTGGTAGGTGTCGATCGACAGGCGCAGCGCCCAATTGTATGCATAGCGCACGCAGCCGAACGTACGGTTGAGGATCTGTTTCTGCTCGTCGGTGGGATAAAACCGATAGCGATAGGCGCGTTTCACTGTGCTCATACAGAGATATTCTCTCCCAACGCGGCGAAAGCGGAAGGCCCCCGCCCATCCGCCGAAAAATGAACGATTTTTTCCTCCCCGGAACTCCAGTCCGGGGTATCCGAAATCGGAGGCTCGTATGATTCTGGTTATTGACTTTGGAGGACAAACCGCGCATCTCATAGTGCGAAGACTCCGCTTTCTTGGTTCCCCTGCAAAAATGGTCATTCCTGAAGATGCTTTAGGAGCAATACAAGCAGAAAAACCACAAGG
>DATMNR010000235.1:0-3945 GCA_035568795.1 Ktedonobacteraceae bacterium | reverse complement strand
CACAGTTGCTACACCGCGAAAGTGCCCAGGACGAGTGGCTCCCTCAGCCGCACTGACAAGTGGTCCTGTAGGATCAACATACGTCACGAAATCGGGGGGATACACTTCATCAACGGTTGGCACGAACACAATATCGACCCCGAGATTCTCAAGCACGCTCAAATCATGGGGTAGATCACGTGGATAGTTAGCCAGGTCCTCGTGCGGACCAAATTGTGTTGGGTTAACGAATATGCTGGCGGTAAGGATTTCGTTTTCTCCTCGCGCCTGGCGAACGAGGGAAAGATGTCCTTCATGAAGATAGCCCATAGTAGGGACAAATCCAACTTTGTGAGAGCTAGCGCAACTCGAGCGCTCAGCCACCATCTCTTGGATTGTGGTGATTACTCGCATCCTTCTACTGCTCCTGTATCGACCTGACCTTGAGGGCGACAGGGGTTGCAAGGCGCCCCTTTCATACTTTCCAAAGTATACCATTGGTGTATACAGTCTGCAATTGAAATAAGAGTGCCTGTAATTCACAGACAACACTCACAATTTCAAGAAAGTACTGTTATACCCTCTAGGCCACCAATAATAGCCCTTTCTGCCATGTCTAAAAATAAGCCTGTTTCTACAACACCAACGATACTATGGATGCGAGCGTCCAACTCTGCCGGGTCGACTATGCCATTCGTAAAGAAACAGTCTAAAATAATATTGCAATTCTCGGTAAAAAACACATTGTCTCCTGACCGTCGAAATTGCACAGTTGCTCCGAGAGCCTCTAGACGTTTGATTACGGGTGTTGCTGCAAAGGGAACCACTTCTACTGGTAAGGGGGTATTCTGGCCTAAGAGCGCCACTTGCTTCCTGACATCTGCGATAACAATGAAACGTCGTGCAGAAGATGCGACAATTTTCTCACGCAGGAGTGCGCCACCTCCCCCTTTAATCAGCCGCAACTGTTGATCGATTTCATCAGCACCATCAATATCGAGGTCAAGCACCGGATGTGTATCCAGGTCAGTGAGGGGAATACCGAGTTTACGGGCCAGGTCTTCACTTGCGTGTGAAGTGGCAACAGCACCAATAATTCTCAATCCCTGCTGGATGCGACGGCCCAGTGCATCAATCATTTGTGTTGCAGTTGTACCGCTACCAAGGCCAATCACCATTCCGTCTTCAATGAAGGTTACCGCCGCCTCTCCTGCCAGTTGTTTCCATCTATCCTGCTGATCATTGTCTTCCATAACTCATCTCCTCTATCAAACCTGTAACATGTCAAATTTTATTGCGTTTTCATGACACATTTCTATTTTATCGCATAGACGGATACCGTTGTTTTGTACTTGTCATCCAGAGTCCATCGTGATAAACTCTCCTGGTAACAAAAAATCCAGTGCCATATTTTATTTGGTGGTAGCAATGATGTCTAAACAGTGGCATATTTTGATAGTTCTCGAGGACGAATATCTCAACCGGAACATAGTAAATTCGCTTCAAATTGATGGTTATTTTGTAAAAGGAGTGGCCAGCGCAACTGAAGCGGTGCATCTCCTTTGGGCCGAAGAATATGATATTGTCGTAAGCGATCAAAAAATGCCCGATTCAGATGGTTTTGAGCTACTTCAATGGATACGAACATACCGCCCGAGCACGCGGATGATAATGATAGGTATGCCAGGCTCTTCAGTCACGCGCACTCAGGCGCTTGAAAATGGTGTTGTTAGTTACATTGAGAAGCCGCTTGATCTTCACATACTGAAAGAGGAATTGCGACGACTGTTGCAGCAAACAGGATTTTCTGCAAGTCTGGATTCGTTCGATTTATTAGACGTCATTCAAATCGTGAATATGAGCCACAAAACTATAGCTATGGTAGTGAATACAGGACTGGAAGAACAAGGACTTTTGGGGTTCCAAGCAGGAGAGTTAGTCTGGGCAGAATACGGCATATTGCGTGGAGAAGAGGCCTTTTTCGCTCTCGCAGCGCACAAAAACGGGACAATTACCCATCAACCCTGGACTGCTCAAATCAGGCCAAATGTCACACAGCCACTTTCGCGTCTCATTTTTCAGGCCCTTCAGTACCGTTCAAAATACGCTGCATTTCAACAACTCACAGGGGAACAAGCTGTACTTTCTACAGAAGCCGTATCTCAAGCCATTCAATCACCAGATGATGAAGATGCACCTTTCTTGTTTGTAGAGCCGATCCTTGCCGATGGCTTTCAGCAGGTTGGCTCAAGTGGTTCTCACGAAACACCCATACCTGTGGTGTCAAATGAAACATTCGAATGGTGGCAGGAATCGCCTTTGCAAGAACAATCGCATGAAACCGCTAGTCCAAAGCTTTCTAGTAATCCATCCACAAAAAGCGATCGGGAAGTAGTCAATGAAACGAAAGCTGCCGAACATGGTATCATTCCTGCGAAAGCGCATAAGACATCCGCGGGTCAACGGACCGATCTACCGTCCTGGTTAATGGATCAACCTACCCAATTTGAAATGCCCGCTTTGCGTCCCTCTTCGCTTAGCGGTTCAAACAAAGTTCCTGCTGCGTCCAATGGTAAAGCAATTTCAGCAGAGAAGCAAGCAAATAAATCTATCCAGAGAATCGTTGAGCAATCAAAAGTGGAACAAAACTCTCATGTGTCTTCATACCGACAAAGCTCATCAGAATGGCAATTGGTGGAGAAACCTGAGGCTAGTCAACTACAAAGCTTAACTTCAACAAGAAGGACTGATGATTTCTCTGCCCCTCCTTCTCCGCAAAAGGGTGATGCATTGCATGCGAAGGGTTCAAATCCTGCAAAAACCACAGACTACTTGCGCGGTAACATGTTAACTGAATCTGATGCTGCGCTATCCACATCATCGACATCTAATACATCGACAAAGGATATTCATTTACGAGGCAATCAAAAACGCAATTACGCTGCGCTCACTACAGCTTTGCAAAGTCTGGGTTTTTCTATTCCTGGCTTCATTGCTACCGCTATAGTGAACATTGATGGACAACCTATCGCCCAGGTAGCCGTAGATGATCAAGATATTTCTCGGGTTTGTGAATACTTCAGCAGTAGTATGCAAGGCATGCTTCGGGTGCTTGAAGAGGGTGCCTTTGGCCATTATGAAGATACAATCATGACAAGCCTTACACATTTCATTCTGTTTCGGCTAGTTGGCAGCAGTCGGGATATATTTCAAGTACTGATTGTAACTCGTGATACTGACCCGGTTGAATGCCTTGAAATAATGGCAAATATCGAGTCAGTTCTCGAGGCTGCATTATAAAATGTGAAGGGTTTTTACTGTAGAATTTATTGCCAGATTCAAGGCACTGGAAGCAAATATGAGCGAACCTGAAAAAAGCCGCACTGAAGAGGAAAAGAGAAATAACCGATTTTCATTCATTGTCGGAATCTTTATTGGTCTGGCAATTATTATTCTCTTTGTGCTACTGTTCCATTAACTTTTTTAGCTGTGTGATATCCAGTTCATTCATGCCTGTTTGAGTAATTGAAGGTTCGATCTCTTGTGACTTCGCGTCGGGGCGTTTCCTTGCTGGAATATTATTTTGTGGCTCAGGTGGTATAAGTGCTGAACGATGGGGATTTCCCTCTTGCAATAGGGGAGTTTCCATCGCAGAAGGGTTCTTTGCTTTAAGTGCTTTCAATTGTTGTTCAAGTAGCTGCTCTTTGGATAGTTGCTCTAGCTGAACATCCAGATCACGCTGATGCAGATCTGCCATTGCTTGGGAGCGCGCCTCGGATTCCATCACGATATCATAAGCTCTTTCAGCTCGTCCTGAATCTTTCATCTCATCGGATTTTTTAAGAGCGTCAAAGACTCGTTGTTGTAATAATGCATTTCGTTTGCGAGTAGCAAGCAATTCAATAGTGGTCTCAACTTCGGAAATCTTCGCCTCGAGCTGTTGTAGCACCCCTTTCATTGTTGAAA
>DATMNR010000234.1:0-8062 GCA_035568795.1 Ktedonobacteraceae bacterium | reverse complement strand
TGGATAAACCTCAGCGATATGGTCTCTCCATAGACGGTGCTCCTCCTCGTTAGGCGTACGGAAAGCCACGTGATGAACGCCGCCAATCCCAACAAAACGTCGGAAAGACCATTCAGGTTGAATCTCTATTTGTACCTCTTTTCCAGGTCCTCCAGTGCCGACTTCAAAGATGTTCATTGTTGTTTGTTGAGGTGTTTGGTATGTGCGACTGAGCCTGAAACCCAGCACTTCAGTAAGGAAACGTTTTGAAGGTTCGAGTTTACCAAAAGCAAGCCTAACAGAGGTAAAACCGTGGATGGCCATCTCAAGAGGCACTGGGTTCTTGCGCCAGGGCGTGTATTCCAGTTTCCCATCATCGTCAACAAGTTCAAAATGCTGTCCCTCTGGATCGCTAAAAGGAAGAACAAGTCGCCCATCTTCACCACTTGATTGAATACCCTGGTGGGAAATGTGAAAATCGTCGAGGCGTTTAACCCACCAGTTGAGAGCGTCAGGGCCAGTCACCCCCAGTGAGATCGTTGAGACTGTCCCAATACCCTGACGATGGAATCCGGCATCAGGCCAGTCAAAGAAAGTCAGGTCTGTACCTGGATGACCAAGCTCATCTCCATAAAAAAGGTGATAGGCCGAAACATCGTCTTGATTCACGGTTTTCTTGGTTAAACGCATGCCAAGCACCTGTGTATAAAATGCGACATTCAGAGATGCGTTTCCGGTAACAGCGGTTATATGATGGATACCATGTAACTCCATACTTATTCAGCCTTTCAAAAAATATGAGTTCTGCATGAGGATTGAAAACGAAGTCTATTGACCTGTACAAACCAGCACACCTAAAGTCATCGCACTCATTGGATGCAAGAGGGTTCTTTGACAAAGAAACCAATTTTTGTAACTATCTACACAAAATCAAAAAGCCCTCAATTATTATACACCATGAAACTATGAATCTAGAGCTCCAACAATTATGAATACATTGTGACAATAGGTAAGTTTGAAAGCCAAAGTGTTCAATCATGTTGAATCTAGCTCAGTATTAACGGTGATTCAACACCCTCCTTCGTGTTGGTAATATGAAGCGTTTAGCATGATTGTTATACTCATGCTACCCATCGATGACTAATAATAAGGATAATGTTCACAGCGAATAATGGAAGAATTAAAGCGATGACAGCCTGGTTAAAGCGAGGTCGTTTACCCCATAAAGCGAGTATCGCAGTAATAGGGAAAATTGCCATCATATAGCGTGGCTGGGAGGCTAACGGCTCTATGCTTTGAGGGAAACTGAGGGTGAAGAGTATTAATGCTAATGCAAAGAGCGCATAATGGAGAGGTATGTATTTCCAACCAAGAACGAGTGTGATAAGCGGAATAAGAGTAAAGCTTAAATCAAGCAAATTTTGTATTTTAACATTATCAAAGCTTGTAGTTGTAAAAACTGTACTTAACGCAGATATTATCCCAATCCAGGGAAAGTTGAAGTGCCTGTGCCAATGGAAAGTTCCTTCCTGGGATATGAACATCAAAGGGTTACCTGTAGCATGATCTAAGTAGATCATATACGCCAGGACTCCGGCAGGTATCAATACCAACGGAGCCAATGCATTCAGTTTTTCTCTCCAACTGTGTTGTGTCCGTTCAGAAGCAGTCCAGAATCGCTGAATATAGATAACAAGATATGGAATTGCTAAGACCATGCCTGACGAACGAGTTAGCATGGCAAAGAACCCAAGCGATCCTGCCAACCACCAATCAAGTGGCTTACCTCGTCGTAATAACAAAAAAATGCCAAGGCTTAAAAGAAGGAAAATCGACTCTGTATACCCAAGAAAGAAGAATATTGCATAGGGTGAGAATGCGATATAAAAGAGTGCTCTACGGGCCGTATCTGGCTCGAAATCAACCGCCAATAAGCGATAAAGCAAGACGAGGACAAAATAGAAGCAGCTATTTGCAATGATAAGCCCCGCGAAATAATAGGAATTGGGAAATGAGTTGCCAAGTAGTAACCCACCGAAATGCTCGAGTAATGGCCAGAAAGGGAAAAATGCTGTGTCGGGTAGGTACGTATAGCCATGATGTGCGATATTGACGTATGCTACAGCATCCCAACGATACCAGGCAGTGAAGCAAGGATCGAAAGAGGCTCTACAAGCATCTGGCAGAGTTTGTCCAGCCTGAGGCAATAATACAATGCCGATACTGCTCACCAGTAATATAACCAGGCGGCTCAGGCCAAATATCCACGCTGCTTCTTTCCAGGCGACTCTTGATCCTTGCATACTGTTGACTATAATCTTGATAACACTACTTCGAGTGTATAGTTCTCAAGTTTTTTAAGTTCGTGAGGTGAGATGTTTTCTCGATAGGCCTCACCTTGAATTTGCGGTGCTGGTTGATCAACACCAATTGACAAACTGTCTGCCAGTGTCTCTGACCGCAAAGTAGTTTCATGACGATGCAGTATCGAAGCTAAATCTTGATCAGTGTAAAGAGTCAGAGCTATATGATCTTCAATATTAAATCCAGCTTTCTTTCGCATGTCTTGAATATAATGAGTAAGATCCCTAACTAGCCCTTCTTCACGTAATTCAGATGTAATCGTGGTTTCCAAAGCTACTACATATCCGTGCTCTTCGGTGGCTACAAAACCTGAGCGAGCAGTTGCTACTACTTCTACTTCATCCGAAGTAATTTCGATTTGCTGGCCATCGATTGTGAAGTTCAATGTACCCATCTCGTTGAGCAGCTTTGCTGCCTCGTGAGCTCCACGTGTATCCAGGGATTTAAATGCAGCCAGGATTTTCTGCACTAATGGGCCATATTTAGGTCCGAGAATCTTCACCTGGGGCTTCAATGTATAAGCAAGCATATCGCTGTCGTTGCTCATGAAATGCAGATGCTTTATATTTAACTCTTCCAGTACCTGCTCAGAGTGACGAACCAGGGCGTCTTCTTCAAGACGATTGAGTACACGAACATATAAAGCGTTCAGAGGTTGACGTATCTTGATTTGTGCTTTCTCACGGGCAGCTCGACCAAGGCTAACTACGCGCATTACAAGCTGTGTTTCACTAGATAGACTCTCGTCGAGTAACTCTTCATTCACCTTAGGCCAATCACAGAGATGGACACTCATAGGAGCATTTGTGTCTACACTACGTACAAGATTCTGATACATCTTTTCTGTTATGAAAGGCATAATAGGAGCAAGTAAAGTGACCAATGTTGCAAGACATTCATACAATGTGAGATAGGCAGCGACTTTATCATTGTCCATGCCTGTCTTCCAGAAGCGCTCACGACTACGACGCAAGTACCAGTTAGACAGATCCTCCAGGAACGCTTGCATTGCATCTGCTGGCTTAGATGTATCATATTGCTCCAGACTATTTGTTACAACTTGAATAGTTTGCTGTAACTCAGAGAGGATCCATCGATCAAGCTCACTACGTTGTGCTACAGGTACCTGGAATTTCATAGGATGAAACGCATCGATATTCGCATACGTCACAAAGAAGCCATAGACATTCCAGAGTTTATCCAACATCCTGCGCACGAGCATCCACTTTTCACTTAATCTGACTGGCAAGCCAGTCCGTTCTGATTTCTCCATATCTTCATCAGATGGTGTTCGAGGAAAGCTGAGGTTCTTTTCGGGATTATGATTGGCGAAGAGCCAGCGCATTGTATCTGAACCAACTCGTTCAGCAGCATCGTCAAAGACGACAAGATTACCTTTCGATTTATGCATAGGTGATCCGTCTTCACCCATGAGCAAAGCATAGCCGAAGAGTGTTTTAAATGGCGCCTGTTTCTCCAGTACAGTACTCATGACTAACATCGAGTAGAACCAGTTTTTAAACTGGCCTGGGAATGACTCAGTTACAAAATCAGCAGGGAACCATTGTTGCCAATAGTTGTGGTTCGTTCGATAATGCAGCGTTGAATATGGGACAATGCCTGCATCCAACCAGGGATTGCCAACATCTTTTATTCGTGATACCTCTCCACCACATTTTTTACATTGTATTTTAACAGCATCTACCCAGGGGCGGTGTGGAGAATGACCTTCAAACTCTTCCCAACCAGAGGTAGCACGCTCTTTTAGTTCCTGGTCGCTTCCGATGACCTCAAATGTACCACATTCGGGGCAATCATAGATTGGTAATGCCAATCCATAATAGCGCTTTTTTGAGATCATCCAGTCGTCCATATTGCGTAGCCAATCCAATTCACGTTCGAGGCCAAATGACGGTATCCAGTTTATCTGGTGGGCAATGTCCATTATCTCGTAACGCAATTGGTCCATAGAGATGTACCATTCATCGACCAACCGAAAAATCAGTTCGGTCTTGCAACGCCAGCAGATGGGGTAGCGGTGCTTGTAATTCTGCGGACGGTAGAGCAAGCTTTTTTGGACGAGATTCTCCGCGATCTGCTGCCCAACATCAGAAGCTTTCAGTCCAGTCAACCAATCGTAGCCTTCAATGTAGACTCCAAATTGATCAACAGGAGCGATGACGGGCAGATTAAATTCCTTTGAGAGAGCAAAGTCTTCGCGACCACAACCAGGAGCGATATGCACAATGCCCGTACCCTCGGTTGCACTGACCTCTTTCCAAGGAATGACCGTATGAACAACGCCCTGCTCGGCAGGAAGTTCGTCGAATGGGCCTTGATATTTCCAACCGACCAAATCACTGCCTTTCAGAGTTTCCACCACATGGTAGTCTCCCTTATCGCGTCCTTTGAGAGCTTTTAGAACAGGTAAGAGGGCTTCGGCAATGTAATAATACTCACCGTCCTGTTCAACTTTCGAATAGGGAAGATCGGGATGCACTGCCGCGGCAACGTTGGCTGCCAACGTCCAGGGTGTAGTTGTCCAGACTATTAAGTACTCACCCGGCCGATCTAGTAGCGGAAAGCGTACATACAGGCTAAGGTGGCTCATTTCCTGATAATCCTCTGAGAGTGTTTCCATATTTGAGATGCCTGTAGCGCAGCGCGGACACCAGGTCATCACATCGTGTCCCTTGTAGATTAACCCTCTTTCATAGCATTTTTTGAGGAAATACCAGATGGTATAGTTATTTTCATCCGAAAGTGTATAGTAATCGTTGCCCCAATCCATCCAGTATCCCAGGCGGATTGATTGCTCTATCATACGTTTAGCGAATTTGAAAACGCGCTCTTTGCAGAGCTGCACGAATTCGGCAATACCGAAGACCTCGATATCCAGTTTGGTTTTAAAGCCGAGTTCTTTTTCAACCTCTACCTCAACCCATAAACCCTGGCAATCGAATCCATTCTGGTAGCGCTGTTTATAACCTAGCATGGTTTTATAGCGCTGGTAGATATCTTTATACGTTCTCCCCCATGCATGGTGTACACCCATTGGATTATTGGCAGTGATAGGCCCATCTAGAAATGAATACTGCTTATCGCTTTGATCATTGCGATGAAGATATTGTTGAAGTATACCTCGTTCGTCCCACCATTTTTGAATAGCTTTTTCAAGCTCAGGGTAATCAACCCTATCTGCGGCAGTAACTGATTGGAATACACTGGTTTTTAATGACACGTGTGGTCTCCTCTACTTATTTACCTACTCTACTAACCTGATTTCCAGTCGCTTGTTAATCTTGCCTTTATTTTCTGTCTTGGTAATTTTAATAGCGCCGACTTCTTTTGTATGGTTGACGTGAGTTCCTCCATCGGCTTGTAAATCGAGCCCTACAATTTCAACAATTCGGATTACTTCAATTTCTGGAGGGAGGAGGTTAATTTTAGTACGGATCAAGTCCGGTATTGCAAAGGCCTTCTCACGAGGTAGTGAATATACTCGAATAGGGTAGTCTGCCTCGACAGCTTGATTAATCTTCTCTTCGATATAGGCGATGCGCTCTTTATCTAGATTCTCCATAGCAAAGTCCATTCTGGCTCTGTCAGGATACATCTGCCCCCCAGTTACTTGTACATTGAACTCTTTAAAAATGGTTCCACAGAGTATATGCAGAGCAGTATGAGTACGCATCATGCGGTAACGGAAGTCCCAGTCGATGGTACTGACAACTTCTGTTCCGATTGATGGAGGTATACAATCCAATGTATGCCAGACAACATCGTCCCGCTTGTTGAGTGCAATAACGGCACCCTCATTGTGGTAATTATTCCACGCGATTGTACCTCGGTCAGGCATTTGACCGCCACCGCCAGGGAAGAACATTGTAGCGTCAAGCGCTATTTCGTCACCTTCGACCGCAACAACTTTCGCAGTGCATTCAAACGTGTAACTGTTTTCGTGGTAGAGCAGCTTCGTCTTCATCGTTTTTGCTTGCCCCTTACTCCATAGTAAATGTTATTTTTCGATAAAAAACCTCTCGTCCATCGTAGGGACGAGAGGAACTCCCGTGGTACCACCCTGGTTAGCTGTGTATAGTCTCGCTATGCATGCTCACTCATTTCGTATTACTTCATGGTAACGGGAAGATTCCGTCCTAGCCTATTATGTATAATACATTTTCGGTAGGCAGCTCGAGAGTGATTTTCAGTACGCGTCTCGTATCCGGTTCCACCAAATCCCGGACTCTCTTTGACGAGAGGATTAATGTATCCATACGTGACCTACTCGCTCTATCCTGGCTTTTGCATGGCAATAATACCACAGAAAGCCAATTTAGTCTACACCTCGTATTCTGTAAATGGTAAAATACAATCAGCCGTTACATATCTGCTTTTCGTAACATTTTAAGGAATAACAATGTCTGATCTCGACGCTTTCTATGGGCCGAATGCTGGCTATGTGCTTGAATTATATGAACGATATCTTCAAAATCCAGCGTCTGTTGATGCAGACTCGCGTGCCATTTTCGAAAACTGGTCTCCCATAGATCAATTGAATGCGGAACAAATAGATACCCGACAAACTCCCTCCCTTGAAGTTTCTAAAATAGTTGCCGCTTCAGAACTGGCGCACGCTATACGCTCCCGCGGGCACCTTGGTGCTCACCTTGATCCTCTGGGCAGTGAGCCATTGGGTGATCCGGCTCTTCTGACCGAAACACATGGCATTGGCGATGAAGACCTCGCTCAACTTCCTCCAGAGGTTGTAGGAGGGCATTCCGCCGAAGGTGCTCGAAACGCGCTTGAAGCTATGGATGCATTGCGATCCCTCTATTCAGGTACGATAAGCTATGAGTTCGATCAGGTGAAAAGTCCTCTTGAACGTGGGTGGTTACGTGATGCGGTAGGTTTGCAACTCTATCATACACCATCGGATGCAGCTTTCCGACGAAATCTAGTACAGCGCATTACTCAGGTAGAGGTATTTGAACGTTTCCTTCACCAAACATATCCCGGCCAGAAACGCTTCTCACTCGAAGGAACGGATGTGTTGGTGCCAATGCTGGATGAAATTATCAAGGCTGCGATAAACAGTGGGACTAGTGAAGTAATAATAGGCATGGCACATCGTGGTCGCCTGAATGTACTTGCGCATGTATTCGAGAAACCTTATGTAGCTATTCTCAACGAATTTGGACATATGAAACATGAAGAAGGCGTTCCCCTTACAGATAGCTTTGGTTTTGGGTATACAGGGGACGTGAAGTATCATTTGGGAGCTGAAACAATCCTTGATGAAGGAGCAACTGTAGATCTCAAGATCACTCTATCTCCAAACCCAAGTCACCTGGAGTTTGTTAACCCTGTTGTTGAGGGCATGACACGTGCCTCGCAGGAAAGGAACGATCATAGAGGAGTCCTCCAACTAAATGTAGATCATACTATACCGATCCTGATTCATGGCGATGCAGCTTTTCCCGGCGAGGGTGTTGTAGCTGAGACCTTAAACCTGTGGAATTTAAAAGGCTATACAGTAGGTGGAACGATTCATCTTATCGTGAATAATCAACTCGGCTTTACAACTGAGCCGCATGACTATCGTTCAACATACTTTGCGAGTGACCTGGCGAAAGGTTTTGAAGTACCGATTATACATGTAAATGCAGATGATCCTGAGGCTGCTTTGATGGCTGTTCGAATAGCGCATGCCTACAGG